>DUUM01000439.1 GCA_012841565.1 Candidatus Epulonipiscium sp.
AGATATTCTGGAACCTAAACACAGTCCTATATTATCAACATTAAAATCTGGGGAATCTTTTGCAAATCCAGGCGTAATATTAGAATTAACTAAAATCGAGACTAATAATTATAAGCCAAAACTTGAAGACCTGATATTTGATTACAAAGTTTCAACAGTAATATTTACTGATGGAACCGGTAAGAAATATTTCCAAAATACCCCATAGAGCAGCTCCTATCTATAATCTTTTATTCCCAGGAAAACACACATTCCGTTTAAATTTTATAGCTTTTTTTTAGAAAAAACATATACTATATTTATCATAGATATTTAGAAAGGAGACTGTTATGCGTATATTAACTCAAGGTAGCGTAGGCATTATTAATGCGAAACACGGAAATATTCATATCAATAATAATATTATTCTTGTAGAACTTCGAGGATTTGATGGCCGAAAAATAGGATCAAACATTGTTCTTGGAGAATACCAAAACAAAAAAACAGCAAAGAAAGTGTTAAGTGATATTTTCTTAGCTTATTCAAAGGAATCAATAGGTTTTAGGATGCCTAATAGGGAATATAATTATGATGGTTATGATTTTGATGATTATGATTAAGAGTTGCCCTATGTGGTAGGATGAGATTAAAAATGTGGTGGACAAGGTGTATACGAGAAATTTATTTAGCAGAGACTAAGGAGGTCCCATATGAGTAAGCAGCCCAAGATTTCTAAAGGAAAAACTATTCATATATATCACCGCCTTTCATTTGAGATGGAGAACAATTAGTAAAAGAGATATCCCAATCTTAGATGCTAACAGCAACCTCGCATTATTAGCATTCATCTTTTAAAACTACCTTGCTGTTGGTCTAGTAAAAGAGATGCAGCAACTGAAGTAAGCAGAATGTGACGGCTAAGTCAGGAAGCACGCTTAGGAAGCAATAACCAAATGGTTTTGCAAGGAGAAAAAGAATTATCCTTTGCCAATTATTCTTACTATAATTATAGCATTGGGATATCTCAGTTAACAAAACAAATAAAAACAAAAATATGTTTAGAAGACTTAATAAAAGTGCTTCTAAACATATTATACGAGGAGAAATGCCATGCCTAACAACAAAAGAGGAACAAGATATACAAAAGAATTTAAAGATTCTATTTTAAAAAGATTAGATCAACCTTCCAAAGAAACAGCTGCATTATTGGTCTTAAGGAAGAAGGCTCAAGTAATTTGGGGGACAATGAAGACGAATGATCAGTGCTCTAGATCACCAAATAGCAGTGGAGCTGATCGGTGAAGCAAGGGCGGCAGGTGCCTTTTTAACCCCAGCGTGTAAAGTGCTCGGTATAACATGAAGCATCTACATAGTGGCATAAAATTCATCAAGCCTTAGCAAAGGCACTATTATCTAGACCAAGCAATCATGGATAAACGTACTCAGACATATGAACTAGCTGGGGCAAAGCATCCTGATGAATGAAGCAGAAGTTAAGAAATTTATTAATACCAAAAATGATGGGTCCGATGAGATAAGTCTTAAACAGGTTTAAAAGTTAAATGCGAAAACGTACTTGACAAACACTTTTTTTGGAAATTAAGGTCTTGTAAGTTAGTCTGGTTATCTTTGAAATTATGAAAAGAGTGCGGTAAATACTCATTCTTAATCAAGGAGCTTATGATATACTGATAAAAACAAAAGGGGTGTTTTAATGAAAGGCTTTATAAACGAATGGATTAGTTATTTTGATGATATTGAAACAGATGTTGAATTAAACCAATTTATGAAAAAATCAACAGGAGATACCTTAGAGAAATACCTAAATAAAAGGGATAGATACGGGTTAGAGAAAGATAAAAGAGACTTTATAATAGAAAAATACTGCACAGAAAATTGGAAGGGAGTAAACGATAATATTTGTGTAGAGAATGATTGGTATGGGCTCTATAAGCCTTTTATTAATGATGAGCTAAAGTGCTTTGAAGAGAAAATAAAAGATATGAATTATATAGAAAAAGAAAAAATTATAACTTTAGTGTTAGAATACTGTGTGCAAGAAATGATGAATATATCTTATAGAGCAATTGTTTTGGAAATAAATGAATTACGTGTTAGTGGGTTACTACAAGGCAAAGACAAATTCGCGAGATACGACTATTACATTGAAAAAAAACTTAATAATTTAGACTATGTGGTTGAGTTCTTTCGAAGGTATCCAGTATTATTTGATTTGCTTAGGGATAAGGTAAAAAAGGTTTTTAATTATACATTAGAAATATTTCAAAATGTAGAGAAGGATTATCAAATATTAAAGAAATCTTATTTTATTAATGAAACTAAAATGCTTTCATACATTTTGTTTAATAGTGGGGATGTTCATAATGGTGGAAAATTTGTTTGTATCTTATATTTCGATAATATAAAGGTGATTTATAAACCGAGAAATATGGATATAGATATTAACATATCAATACTTGCACAAAATATAAAAGAGACGTCAAACAATAAAATTCAAATTCACGTTCCTTTTACAATTGCAAGAAAAGACTATGGTTTTGTAGAGTATATTGAACCTAAAGAGTGTGGAAATAATAATGAAATTAAGGAATTCTTTTATAGTATGGGTTCCCTATTGGGTCTCTTATATTTTTTAGGAGCTAAAGACTTTCATGGAGAAAATATAATTTCGAGTGGAAAAAACCCCTTTATTATCGATAATGAAACAGTACTACATAAAAATGATTTTGAGAGAATTTATAAAGGGTATCAATTTATATCGAACAAAATTATGGAATCAGTATATAGTATAGGTTTATTACCACATTCTATATATTCATTTCAAAATGATACATATATGGAAATAGGCGCTTTGAATTCAGGAGAAATAAGGAAATCACCTTACCTGACCCAGGCTTTAGCTGATATAAAAACGGACGAAATACATGTTGAAAATATTTTTAAAGAAGTGAAACAGGTAAATAGTTCGCCTAAATTGAATGGAGAACATATATCTTGCAAAGATTATGCAGATGAAATATCGAAGGGATTTAAGATGTGCTATAAGTTTTTATATAGAAATAAAAATGAATTTATAATAAGCGTTAAAAGTTTATTTGGAGACCTGCAGACACGCTATATCTTTAGAAATACTAATAATTATACCCAAATGATAGAAACGAGTCACCATCCAGCTTTATTAAAAAACAATATTGATAGGGAAGTATTCTTTTTAAGATTGGGGATGAATTTATCACTTGATAGTAGGCGGAACAGGATTATTCTAATGGAGGAAATCAGAGAAATAAAATATGGTGATATACCATTATTCTTTGTAAATACAAAAGAGAATGTAATTAGTTCTAATAATGATACTAATATTGATAAATTTGAAGATGAGAATATCATCGAAACCCTAGTGTGTAATATTAGTAAAATGAGTCCAAAAGATCTAAATCAACAATTGAAAATTATTAATATGAGCTTTATTGGAAGTGGACTAATAGACCCAGTTACAAAGAATAAAAGTAAAGTTAATTATGGTGATGAGTGCTTAGTTAATAGGTTTTTAGAAGGTATGATTACATTCGAACACGAAATAGGTTTCTTTTCCCTGAAAGGATTAAGTGGTAAAAGTCATGAAATAGTTCCAATCGGTTATGATCTTTATCAAGGTATGGCAGGGATTATTTTAGCATTAACCTATGAAGAAGGTATTGCTGATGACATTATTGAAAGGATGATTAAATATAGCATATTTTTTTTGGAAGATGTAGGTGAGGATAGAAGATATGGTGCATTTGATGGGGTGGTTGGATTTTTATATGCATTAGCAAATACAGATAATGCGAGACCAAATCTAAAAATTAATATAGAAAAAGTTATTTATAAAAATTTATTAACGTATGAAAAGGAAATAGTAAATGTAAAAGAAAATGATGTTATTATGGGAAAGGCAGGTATATTGGGTGCCTTATTAACAATAAGGGAGATTTATAAAAGTAATTTTGGGTTGGCTAATGTTACCGATAATATAATGTATAAGCTTTATAAACTACTGATTGACGAGATAATTGTTCGGAAAAGTGGCTTAACTTGGACTATAAATAGTGATATAGGTTATGCACATGGCAATGTAGGTATCCTAACACAACTAGTAAGATACTCTTTGTACAGAGGAGAAAATAGTGAAGAGAGTAAAAAAATAAAAAATGTTTTTGCGGGTGTAATAAACTACGAAAAAAGCAGAATTGATAAGAAGGGGAAGTACGTCTTGAGGGATAACGTAAAGTATTATACATGGTGTAATGGAGCCGTTGGTATTTTATTGTCAAAAAAGTTTTTCTTGGAAAAAGGATTTATATACGATGGGATAGAAGAAGATATTAATTTAATATCTTTAGATTTAGTTACAAACGGATTAGATATGGATCATTCAATCTGCCATGGAAACATTGGAAATATGGCGGTAATAAACAATATGTGTGAGAAGACAAGTTATAAGAAGCTTCTATTAGAGGAAATATATAACCATATTGAGTCGAAAGAGAAATATGATTTTGATGATTGGGGTTTAATGACAGGGGAATCTGGATTACTCATGGCGAGAAATGGGCTTAACAAAATAGTTCAGGTTTTGTTGTTGGAGAAAACTTGTGTTTAGTAAAAAAAGAAAAATTCCAATCATAGAGCAACATCAAAAGACAGAATGTGGATTATGTTGTGTTGCAATGATATCATCATATTATAAACATGAAATTACAATGGAAGAATTACGTGCCATATTGGAAACTGGAAGAGATGGGACTAGTTTTATTCAACTGATAGAAATACTAGAATCAATTGGCTTTGAAACCAAAGCATTCAAAGTGCCTAATTTTGCTGCTAAATACAAAAATATTAGGACTCCGTCCATAGCATTATGGAAGAGCAGACATTTTATTGTTATTGAAAAGATTACTAAAAAACATATTTATGTGGTTGATCCTGAATTGGGTAAAATAAGATATTCATATACTGATTTTTCAGATGGATTTAGTGAGTATCTAATTCAAATTATCTCTAGTGAGAAGGTAGAGAAGAGAAAAAAAAAGATTGATTATAGGCTTGTTTTTAATTGTATATTCAAAGAATGGAAATATTTCATTTCTGTTTTTTTCTTTACTTTGCTAATTTATTTATTGACATTTTTTGTACCGATATTAATAAGAGATATTATAAATTCGCTTTCTAACGACCATCATGTATTTGAATTACATGAGTATATATATATCTTAATAGTTATTTTTGTGGCGTATTACTTGGTAATACTATTTCAAGGGTTGTCTATATTGAGGTTGCGAATAAATATAGATGAAAACCTGAATGTAAAAACTATTGGGAAATTGCTTAGAGTGCCTTATAAGTTTTATTCCAATAGGAGCAAGGGTGATTTAATCTACTCAATAAACAGCTTACCTAATATTAGGGAATTATTTGCCAATAGGATTGTAACTGGCTTTTTAGATATTGGCATAATAGTAGCAATAGGTAGTTATTTATATTTATTAGATAGCTACCTATTGATTACCTGTATGATAATTTTCTTGGTTAATTTAGGAGTTCTTTATATTTCTAGGAAAGTTATTGAACAAAATAAAAAGATGTCTAGTGTTTGTCAAAATAATTTACAAAACAAGCAGATAGAAATGATCTATTCAATGTCGGGAATAAAGATGGAAGGGTTTGAGCAAAACATCTATCGACAATGGAGAGAACACTACGATGGATATATATATAGATATATTGTAACAGAGAGGTTTTCTAATCATATTAATTCATTATTGCAAACAATTACTTTCATCTCCCCATTTATTGTTTTGGTGGTTTCTGTAATTTTATATTCTGAGAACAAATTAGATATTGGAACAGTGATGAGCACTTATTCGTTTGCTAGTATTTTTTTTAGTAAGACAGATACCATTTTTAATACATTTATAACAGCAATAAATAGTAAGGTTTTTATTTCTAGAATATATGATATTTTGGCCCAAGAAGAAGACAAAAATGGAAATAAAAATATAGATTTGAAGGGGAATATTAGACTTGAAAATGTGAGTTTCTCATATGTCAAGAATGGGGATTTGGTTCTAAAGGACATCAATTTATCAATTAAGCAAGGAGAAAAAATTGGGATAGTAGGTACATCGGGTTCAGGAAAAAGTACTTTATCTAAATTGTTGGTAGGACTTTATAAGCCTTCACAAGGAGCTGTTTATTTTGATGAAGTTGGAGTTGAAGATTTAAACCTAAATAGTCTTCGAAAACAGATTGGTATCGTACCCCAAGATATGACATTATTCAATAAAACTATAAGGGAAAACATATGTGATGATATAGATGTTTCGCAAAATGAAATTGAATTGGTGTGTCAGGCAACAAATATTCATAATGATATAGTTGACATGCCTTTGGGGTATAATACTTTAGTATCTGAAATGGGTATGAATTTATCGGGTGGGCAAAGGCAAAGGATAGTTTTGGCTAGGGCATTAATTAAGAAGCCTAAAATATTACTTTTAGATGAAGCAACAAGTTATTTAGATAATATTAACGAAAGAAATATTATGAATTTTTTTAAGAAACAAGAAATTACAACCATTGTTATAGCTCATAGATTATCTACTATTATAGATTCGGACAAAATATTTGTGTTTGAAAATGGACAAATTATAGAGAGCGGGAAACATATAGCTCTTATGGGTGAAGAGAATGGAAGTTATAAAATGATGTATACAACATTTAGTAAAGAAGGAGAATAATATGAAAAAGATACTTGAATTAAGCAAAGTTAATAAAACATATAATACAGGAATGAATCAGGTACAAGCGTTATCAGATGTCTCAGTTACATTAAATGAAGGTGAGTTTCTAACAATTATGGGAAGTAGTGGATCAGGAAAAAGTACTTTATTGAACTGCATCTCATCTATTGATAAACCGACTTCTGGATGCATTAAGTTTTTAGGACAGGATATTGTAGAACTGAATCAAAATACTTTGGCAGATTATAGAGCCAATAATATATCCTTTATATTTCAAAATTATAATCTGATAGATACGTTGAACGTCTATGAGAACATCGTATTACCTCTACAAATTAGGGGAGACAATGTGATGAAAGAAGAGAGTGATATTAATAAAATACTTAAATCTCTTGAAATTTACGATTTAAAAAAGAGATTTATTGATCAATTATCGGGAGGACAACAACAACGTGTTGCAGCTGCAAGAGCAATTATAAGTAAAGCAAAATTATTAATTGCAGACGAACCCACCGGAGCATTAGATTCCGTAAGTTCTTCTAACTTACTTGAGTTATTTGTTAGATTAAATGATGAATTCAATCTGAGTATCATAATGGTTACTCACGATCCTTATAGTGCTATTTATTCTCAGAAAATTATCTTTTTAAAAGATGGTCAAATTGTAAAAGAACTATCAAAAGATAGTTTTTCTAGTAGGGATGAATATTTAGATGCAATTCTAGAGACTCAAAGAAAAATTTCTGGAAAAAGGGAGATGTAGAGATGTATTTTAAATTAGTATACCGGAACTTAAAAAGAAATGTACTAACTTACTTGGTTTTTTTTACGACTCTAATAGTTTTGTACTCTTTAATCTATGCATTTAATGCAACTATTGGGAATCTTATGGTTGGCGATCTAGACCAGACGAGAAGTATTTTAATTAATGTAACCAGTCAGATAATGGGGATTCTTTCAATACTGATTGGAATAGCAGTGGCTTTCTTGGTTGTATATTCAACAAGATTTGTTCTAAGTAGAAGGTCTAAAGAAATAGGGTTGTACTCATCTTTGGGAATGAAGAATAAGCATATAGCTTTAGTAATAGGACTTGAAATGATGTTAGTTAATATAATTTCTCTAGTAATAGGACTAATATTAGGTATTATATTAAGTGTATTTTTGACAAAGATAGCAGCAACTATATATGGACTAAATAATCAAGATATTAAGATATATTTGAGTATGTATAGTATAAAAATAACCATGATATCAGGTGTCCTTATATCAATCATGGTTTTATTTATGAGCTCAATAAAACTATTTAATTCTAATATAATGTCTTTATTGAAAGAAACGGAGCATAGTAGTTCAATAAAAGATGAAAAAAAGTGGATTATAATCTTAATGTTTTTAACCAGTATAGTTTGCTTTACTATATGCACATGGTATTTAATTTCATTAAAGGATACTAAATTAAACGTAAAGCGTTCATATACAATTATATTACTATTTTTAATGGGTCTGTTATTTTTCTATCGTACGCTAAGCAGTGTTATCATAAAAATATTAATGAAAACTAAAGGGTTTTACTACAAAAAATTCAATAGTTTAAGGGTTCGAATGTATGATGGAAAGTCAAAAGAGCATGCGTCGACTATTTCAATCTTGTCACTATTCTTAACAATTTCATTTGCTATCATCTTAATGGGAGTAAGTGCTTTTATTACAATGAAATCCGAAGTATCAAAAGCCGCTCCATATAATGTGACGATATTCTCTTCTAATGAGACAGAGGGAACTATTCAAGAACAACTTCTAAAAGATGGGGTTAATCTAGCCACTGTTTTGGAAAAGAAGATGGAAATGAAGGTTTATGAATCGAAGTACACGTATGGTGATATAATGAAGGAAAGTTCTGAATTATGGGAACTAGATAAAAATCTAAGACCTGTGCCTATACCGATTATATCAATTTCTGATTTCAATCGTAATAGAGAGATGCAAGGAAAGGATACAGTTGAATTAGGTGAGGATGAATTCTTTATTAATCATAATTATAAAGGAACAAATGAAATAATAGAGGACTTTATATCAAGCAACCCTACCCTTCGTTTAGGGGGAAAGGTATTTAAATTATCTAACACAAATAAAACAGAAGATATATGGATGGTAACCAGTGTGGGGAATAATGATAGAGGAAGCTTTGTTTTACCTGATGATACTGTAAAAATATTATCAGGTAGTGTTGCAGTTTTTAATGGGGTTTACAAAGAAAATACAGATGAAAGTAAAATTACAATGCAGCTAAATGATTGGGTAATGGGACACAGTTGGCAAGACGAAACAGGACTTAACTTCGATTATAAGTATCAAACAAGAGATAGGCTAGAGGGGATGTTCTATGGTTTTATGGGTACATTAGTATTCGTATCAGCTTTTGTGGGGATTATATTTACAATTATATCCTTGTGTATTCTTTCAATTCATATGAGTACAGAAGCCATAAGCTTTAAAAAGGATAGTGTGATTTTGAAATCACTTGGGATGAGCGATTCTGATTTATTTGCATTTTCTAAAAATCAAATTGCAATATACTTTTTAACGCCTTGTATTATAGCCATACCATCAAGCTATTTATTATCAAAAACAATGGTGAGATATTACAATGATTTTATTAATATCAACGTAACAATCAAACCAATAGTTTTACTTTCCTTGATGCTGTTTTTTATCATATATATCATGATTACCTATGGGTTATATAAAAACATATTAACAACCAAAAAGCGTAATAACTAACTAAATGGGAATTTGCAGCCACCACCAAAGGCGCCGATGCAAGTGTAACAGTGTATAGCCTCGTAGAGACGCATTTAACCTATATTCCAGTAGTTGAAGCCACCAATAAAAAAGGACAAGAGATACAGAAAATCAATTGTTCAGAGTTCTGGAAAGGCTTTAACAGTTACGGTAAGCTGCAAGATAACTTTTACGACCACATGAAAGAGCAAGGGTTTGACCTAGAACGAGGTGAAAGGAATGAGGGTCGGGAAGAAAGACGAGAGCATATGAGTGTTCAGAAGTTTAAAGAGGAAACCTTGAAAGAGGATATACAGGAGTTAGGCATTAAGAAATCGAGGTATCAAGAGGAACTTACAAGGGTTTTATATCGAGAGGTGGGCAACTTGAAAAAGCATATTATTATTACTATGGGTTTTGTAATTCTTATTGTAGTATGTATAATTGTTATTTACTTTAATCCAATTATTAAAGGTAAATTAAGTAATGAAGATCATATAACCTTGTATACAGAGATATACATAAATAATCAAAAAGTAGATATGGAGCAAGTAGAGATAGAAACATTATTCCAAGACAGAAGTGTTGAATATACTTTTGATAATGGAAAATGGAGTACACAAGGAAAGGAGTATGGACAGTATAAATTTAATGTACTTATTCCTACGACTAAAGATTTCAAATTGCAAAAACCACTTTATATAGAGTTTGAATTCTTAAACCCTAATGCATGGTGTATATCACAGAATGATGTAAAGCTGTATTTATACACACATGAAAATGATATTTTAGGTAATTCTATCATTAAAACAATATATAATGATAGAAGTGAAGTACTTAATTATGATGATATAAAAGCAAAGGAAAATAAAATCTCTATCAATTGGGGGTTATGATTCAAAAACAAGCAAAATCCTTGCAAGGATTTTGCTTGTTTTTGAGTTACAAGAATAATATGTGATTAACCTTTTATGAAAAGGTATGGGTAAGTTATTTTTTATTTAAAGAGCCTTTTAAGTTAACATAAAGATTTATAGGTTTGCAGAGGATTTATTAATTAGTCAACTAAAGTCTTACAATTTTACTTGACTAGCTCAACCCATACATCAACTTTAATTGGGTTTGATTTTTCAAGTGAAAGATACCTCCTTATTTGTGTGAGTTTAGAGTAAAGGACTCCAAAACTAAAATAGCTTAGAGTTAGTATCTTATTTATAAGAAGGTTTGAAAACCTACCCGATAATTAAGCGCCTATCACTTAACGGCTTCATTAGCGAACTTAGTTGTAACAACTTTATCATAAGGGACTCTAGCCTTAAGTTCCCCAGCAAGTTCCATAACATCCATAAGTCTATTTAAGCTTTCCTCTTTTAGCAATGGATTATCACACCAAGTATCATTATCTTTGTAGCGTTGAATAACAGCTACTAATTCATCTATTTCAAGTTCCGGAAATTGAGGATTAATAACTTTTGCTATATCTTCAGCAGAATGATCTTTTACATATTGTTGCCCTTTATAAATAGCATTGGTGAATTTTTGAATAACCTCAGGGTTTTCCTCCATATAACTTTCTAATGTGCAGTAGGCAGTGTAAGGAATCTCTCCAGACTCAGCGCCTATAGAGGATACAATGTGCCCAGTACCGGCCTTTACTACTGAGCTGGCCATAGGTTCAAACAAGGCGACATAATCTCCTTCGCCACCGGTAAAGGCCCCAGCCATAACTGCATATTGAATGTCAGTTCTTACATTAACTTCACCGGCATTTGTATTTTCTCCAAGTATAAGATCATTATTCTTAAGCACATACTCTAATGTCATCTCAGGCATACCGCCTTTACGACCACCAATAACTTCTTTTCCTTTTAAATTCTCGAATTTGAAATTAGGTTCGGGCTCCCGAGAGACTAAAAAAGTACCATCTCTTTTTGTTACCTGAGCAAAAGAGATTGCGTAGTCTTTACTTCCTTGAGCATAGACGTAGACGGAAGCTTCAGGTCCCATAAATCCAATCTGGGCTTCTTGGGACAAAAGGGCTGCCATTGTTTTATCAGCCCCATAGGCACCAATTAAGTCGATTTCAAAACCTTCGTCAGCAAAAAACCCCATTTCTATAGCGACATATTGAGGGGCGTAAAATACGGAGTGAGTAACTTCTGCAACACCAATTTTTTGTAAAGATTTTTGGTTACGGGTGTTTTCGCACCCAGATATAGAAATTGCCAGTGTAATCCCTAAGGCAATAGCGAAAGCTTTTTTGAAAATCTGCATATTATACCTCCTTAAATTATTTCTTTAAAATTAACTTTTCGATTAAGTTAATAACTTGATACATGAGTAAAGCGCAGATGGCTAAAACAAAGACCCCCATCATAACTAAGTCCAGTCGAAAGACTTGCCCGCCATAGACAATGAGGTAGCCAATTCCAGCCCGTGAAACTAAAAACTCTCCAACGATAACGCCTACCCATGATAGACCAATATTAATTTTAACAATGGTAATGATATTCTTGATATTTGCCGGTAAAATTAACTTGGTTAGGATCTGGAATTTTGTAGCACCAAAGCTTTTGAGCATTTTAACCTTTTCTTTATCTACGCTTATAAAGTAGTTATATACAGCTAGTATTGTACTTACGACTGAGATGCTAATTGCAATAACGACAATCCCTTGAATACCAGCACCAGCCCATACAATTAAAATAGGGGCTAATGCTGTTTTTGGAAGGGCATTTAGCACCACAAGAAAAGGGTCAAATATTTGGGCAATGGCATCTGACCACCATAAGATAATAGCCACGATTATTCCTACCATGGTTCCGATGGAAAACCCCAGTAGGGTTTCCCAAACAGAGATGCCAATATGCCTAAATAGACTCCCATCGACGATATAATCAATTAACAGATGATAAATAGCAGACGGGCTACTAACTAAAAAGGTATTAATCATTTCGAAGTGGGCTAGTAACTCCCATGCTACTAAGAAAATAATTAGTAGGGAGACTTGGGCGATTAAAATTAATTGTTTTTTTCTTGTTTTGCGTTTTAAGAATTGCTCATATTCTGTGCTTTTAATATTTTTTTGAAGGCTAACCTTTCTCTTCATTATAATCTAACTCCTTCCATAGTATATTAAAGTAATCTTTGAATTCTGGGGCTTTGCGCGCGGTTAATGGCGACTTTTCTCCTTCGATTGTGAGTACAATATCATGGATAGATTTAACTTTTGCAGGCCTTTTACATAATATAATGGCCCGATCAACCATAGCTATTGCTTCTGAAATATCATGGGTTACGAGGATGGCTTCTTTATGCTCTTGCCTAATGATTTTATAAACATCATCACTTAC
>DUUM01000440.1 GCA_012841565.1 Candidatus Epulonipiscium sp.
AACAGTATACGTTATTTGCAGGAGTAAATGGGGCAGGTAATATATATCAAGCAAGGTACGATAGTTTGGAAAGATGATAAGATACCTAAATGGATAAATATAATTTGATAAAATACAAGGAGGCACTACCATGCATAAAAAAATAACAAGCATTATAGCCCTAGCCACATGTTTTGTGATGATAGCTACAACAACACTATTTGCTTCACCAATGAAAGATGTATCAACAATGAAAGATGTATCATCGAGCCACTGGGCCTATAGAGAAATCACCGAAATGCAAAAGCAAGGACTTTTACTACCAAGTAGTCAGGGAGAATTTTATCCAAACAATTATGTGTCATATTTTGATTTTAGCAAGGTTTTAGCAAAAGCAACGGGGTATAAGGATGCAGCAATTGATCCTAATATAGACCCAGCTCTTAAACAAGCTATAAAAGATAATTATGAAAAGCAAAAGGCAACTATCGAAGCTCATCAAAAGAATTATCAATATTGGCAAAAGGATGCCAATCAAGAAATCGCATATTTACTTGGCAAAGGATATTTTACTAAGGAAGATTTAGGGAAGTTTATGTCTAAAAGCACATCAGGTGTAGAAAGTAAGCGAGGCGTAAGAAAGCAAGAAGTTGCTATATACTTAGTTAGAATGTTACATATAGAAAAAACAGTAAAAGAAGAATATGTCACCACAGGGTTTAAAGATCAAGCTAGTATCAACGCTGATGCTCGCCCCCACGTGGCATACCTGAGAAAGAAAAATATAGTAGGTGGTAGTTCAGACGGCAATTTTGGACCAACGGAGCCCATAACACGGGCCATGTTATCCAAAATGTTAATTCAAACACTGGAGCTTAAAAAAGAGTTGGATAAGCCAGTAACGCCTACACCACCAGTGATACCTGCTGTGCCAGAAACTCCTCAAGTGCCAACAGATAAAGGCCTTGAAGGTCAGGTTACTAAAATGATTAGCAAAGGGGATGGTGGGTATTATATCGTACTTGAGATTGAACCTACAAAGGTTCACACTTACTCTATCGAATCCACTGCTTCTGTAGTAAGTGAAAATGGGACACCCCTTTCATTAACGGTACTTAAAGATCAGATAGATGCAAAGGGTAGTAAGGGGCTTGATGTTACAGTAAAGGTTAATTTAATTGGGACAACAGAGTATATAACGCATGTTAAACTTAGTGATGGCATTGAAAATATAGTACCGCCTATAGATGAAAGACCAGAAGATATAGAAGATGTAGACATTACAGAAGTAGTAGGAAGTATTTATTCTATTTTAATGGCACCAACACCTGAAGTTACTATTCAACTAAGTAATGGAAGGCAAGTAGTTTATGAAATAACACCTAATACCCAGGTATACAGTAATTTAGTTCGCAGGAATATATCTTTATGGGAGTTACGACTTAATCAACAAGTTGAACTTGAAGTAGCAAATAAAGAAATAAAAAGATTAGATATCACCAAAGCAGCACCACCTATTACTCTAACAGGTACTATATTAAAAACATCTACTAATGGGGATACAATTGATTTACAAGTTCACTATGATATAATTACTCAACAAAGCAATGTAGTTAGAACCGTTTATGTTCCAATGATAACACAAATAACAGATGGAACAATTCAAAGAGGGCGTAAAGATCTTGTTGAAAATATGCAGGTTGTTGTTGTTTTTGGAGAGAATGGTAGCTTAGAACCAGAACAAATAGTTATCCTGGGAAAATAAGTCGCTAATATTCTTTACATTGTGGCATTTGATTGTTATAATCAAACTGTTACATAAGTATTAACGGATATTAAAAGATGAAATAAGAATTAGAGGAGAACTATGGTATGAGTAAAAGGAAGCGTATTATATCTCTTGATAAAAAACGTAAAAATAAAGGATTTGGTTTATCAATACCAATGCCTAAAAAGGGCATTACATTGCGAAAATTAGAAAAAAGACAGCAAATGATTATTATTGTGGCAGCTCTTGTGGCTATTATTATTGGGATGATTTTAGCAAGAAGGCCGAACGCATATCAAGTTTCTATAGGGGATCATGTGCTAGGGATTGTAAAAGGAGAACAGGTTCCAGACCAGTCTTTAGAAGTGGTTGTAGCCAGCTTGAAAGAAAAATATCAATCAGAAGTTAAAATTATTACACAACCTCAAATTGAGCCTATTCGTGCATCAAAGAAAAAGCTTATTACTCCAGATTATTTAATTTCGCAATTAAAAGAAAATGTTGATTATGAGATTAAGATGGTTGATTTTATCATTGATGGGACAAGCGTAGGTATTTTTCC
>DUUM01000039.1 GCA_012841565.1 Candidatus Epulonipiscium sp.
CTTGGTTCGACGGTTGCGCGAAGCGGGAAAGACATTGATTATTTCCACTCACTATCATGCTCCTCATGTAAATTCCCTCCTTAAAATTCAAATAGGTCCAAATATTAAATCCGAAATTCTTTCAGGTATGATAGCATAAAGATCAAAGAAATAAAGAACCAAATTTAATACAACTAAGTTTAATGCTAATAATGATAATAACGGCTAACCCTATTCCTATTTCAACAGCATATTTTGTTTTATCAAGTATAGCATGTTTAGTGCATAATAGAATTATAACAAAATGCAATCCATTGTAACACCCTTCAAAATACGTTATCCTTTAGTTGTCAAAGACTGAAGGAAGTAATGGAAGGATGTTAACAATGGATAAGGTTGATTATATCAGAAAAATAGAGAAATATGAAGGTGTTTCTTTAAGGGAAATTTCAAGAAGGACAGGGCATCATTTTAATACAATTAAAAAATATATCGATCAAACAGATTTTAATGAGGAAAAACCACATGAAACTATATACCCATCTGGTTTAGATCCACTAAAGCCAATCATTGATAAATGGCTAGAAGATGATCTCAAAGCACCGCGTAAACAACGTCATACAGCAAAAAGAGTTTTTGAAAGATTACAGGCCGAGTACTCAGACGAATTAGATGTAAAGCTTAGAACCGTCCAATACTATGTAGCTGCAAAGAAAAAAGAACTTTGCGTGGATAAAGGAAAAAGCTTATAATCTCACTGTATCCTTTCCACATAGTAACGGCGCCTGCTGCCAAAGCTTTAAAGCACAAAACCAAGAGTGCTTTTTACAAGGGATGAAAAACATATTTGAGTATATTGGATATGTGCCACATAGAATGGTTTTTGACAACTTATCAGCTGCAGTTATAAGTATTGAAAAAAATGGTGACCGAAAACTAACAGAGGGCTTTATACGATTCAAAAACCACTATGGATTTGAAGCATCCTTTTGTAATGCACGAGCAAGGTAATGTTTGAAACAAATAAATATTCTGCTTTCCCTGCACTAGCCTTGACTCAGATATATTTAGAAATACATTCTAATAAAATTGTTATTATGGATCAAAGATATAAAGTAATTACCACGCATAATCATATTGATGAAAAAGAAGGACCCTAGGATCCTTCTTTTTTATAGTTATAATCTTTACAACCACCAATTCAGCTTTTTTATCCATATACTATTCTTCCTTATAACGCTCTTAGGATAATGCCCCTACAATAATCAAACTAATCCCCCATATTAATAGTATTACTATATACATCTGCACTACCACTACTTTGGTAACCTTCAACTGTTAGAGCTACTTCATACATTTTACCCATTTTCATACCTCTGCTTTCCCATGCATCAAAATGCTGGCTAACAGAGACCTCTCCACTTGTACGTTTAGAAGTTCTAACACTCCAGTATTGCTGAAAAGTAGTATTTCCCTTGATTGATGGTTGATCAGTTCTAGTGGTTTCATAGATATCATATGTTTCACCATCAACGGTAATTGTGCCCGTAGAAACAGCACCTGGTGGACGCCAATTTCCCCAGCTTTCTACGATATAGAATTCTATTAGTGGATCAACTGTCCATCCATATACGCAAAGATACGAATTTCCATCTGGCGCATAATCAACCCCGTAATCCATAGTAATATCCCCTAATTGCTGATGGGTCTGAGTTTCATCAAATTTTTTACCCTTACGAAATAGTGCGTTGTTTATATCATTCCAATGGCAGCTAAATTTACCTCCTTTGTTAAGAGTCATACTTGTGTCTCCAGAATCTTTCCACAACTCGTAGTCATAGCCGCCATGGTTACCAATTCCATTGGAAGTAATAGTTATTTTTGGTTCCTTTTGCTTTTGTATAACAAATAATAATACGAGAGTAAAGCAAAGTAAAATTGCTAAAAATAATTTGTTTTTTCGTTTCATTTTTCTTTCCTTTCTTCATAACTAACGTGCACTTTCAACTGTCTATATTACCTGTAAGTATATTCCTCTGAGCCAAGAGATAGCCAGTTAAGGTTAAAACTGCTACCAGATACTTTTAACACATACTGCCCTTTAGGAAGGCTAATAGTATCCGTCATATTAATCCAATCTTGCCAACCATTAGAATCTGTTATTGTCATTTGTGATAACATGTTATCATTAATTGAAAGGCTAAGCTTACCTCCACCAGTATGTCCTGATGCAACTCTTGCCGTAAAAATATAATCTCCTGCTTCTTGGACATCAATGAGATAGGTCATATAGTCCCCCTCATCTATCCAACCTACATTTACACCACCTGTCGTATCTTGAGTGTCTTCTGTATCAATACCTTCCATGCTTTCATACTCAGAGGCTACTATCATTTCCACCTCTATTAACCCCTTAGTTTATGTACAAAAAGCTTTAAGGTGCATAAATGACTCATAATTATATGAATATACTAACATACTTAGGTTTATGTTGCAAAATTTGCTAACTTTTAATTTTAAAGCTAGTTTTTATTAAATTCATCAATTAAGTTTTGGGGAAGGCTCTTGGCTTCGCTCAAGAGCCAATGGGGTC
>DUUM01000441.1 GCA_012841565.1 Candidatus Epulonipiscium sp.
GGCATGGGCAAAAATTGATGAAATTAAACATGAATATCTTCCTATGGTAGTAATGGCAACTAATTTTGACAGTGCATGGGAAAAATACATGGGTGTTTATGAAGAATGTAAACCTGAAGACTTTTTAAGAGAATTACAAGAAGAAGTAGATAAAAGGGTAGCAACAGCAGCAAAATACAAATAAAATGAACAAATGAAATTCAAAAGCAGACAGATGCAAAACAAATCATTTGTCTGCTTTTATAAAGGAGCAAAAGTATGTTTTCAGGTGCAAAAGCCAAAAAAAGGGAAAGGGTAGCCGAACAACGGACGAAAATCACATGGAAAGAAGTGAAACGTCAGAAAGTACTTTTAATTTGGTCGGCGATCATTGTAGCATATGGGATTGTTTTTTGTTATTTGCCACTTGTTGGATGGGTTATGGCTTTTCAAAATTACAAACCAAAGGACGGGATCCTACATTCAAGTTTTGTAGGGCTTAAAAAATTTCAAATGTTATTTTCGGATGGAAATTTTATAGGTGTAATAAGAAATACATTAGCAATGGGTATTTTAAATTTAGTATCCACTTTTTTCATGGCAATTTTATTTGCCATTTTACTAAATGAATTAAAATCGAAAAACGGGAAAAAGGTTGTACAGACAATTTCCTACCTCCCGCATTTTCTTTCATGGATTATTGTTACAGGTATATTACATGATGCATTATCTTCAAGTGGTATTATTAATGAACTATTAGTTACTTTTAATATCATTAAGGATCCAATAAACTTTTTTGCACACAAACAGTATTTTTGGCCAATTGTTGCATTTGCAAATGTGTGGAAAGAAACAGGATGGAATGCCATCATTTATCTGGCTGCAATTACAGCCATAGATCCTAATCTTTATGAAGCTGCATCAATTGATGGTGCTGGGCGCTGGGCAAGAATTAAACATGTTACACTTCCAGGTATTAAACCAACAATTATGATTTTATTACTTATAAATGTAGGTAATATATTAAATGCAGGATTTGAAATCCAGTATTTGCTTGGTAATGGTCTTATTCAACGCGTTTCACAGACTATTGATATCTATGTGCTTAAGTGGGGTATAAGCCAAGGAGATTATGCACTTGGTACAGCGGCAGGTATATTTAAAAGTCTAGTGAGTATCATTTTGATTATCATCGTAAATCAAATTGCAAAGCATAATGATGAAGAAAGGCTATTCTAAGGAGGCTACCCATGAAAATAAAAAATAAAAAACGAAGAAAAATATCTATTGCAGATACAATTTTTTCAATTTGCAATGTGATCTTTATGATATTATTTGTGGTTATTACGCTTTACCCCATCATCAATACCTTAGCACTTTCATTGAATGATGGAACAGATGCGTTAAGAGGGGGAATATACCTTTGGCCAAGGGTCTTCTCGTGGAAGAACTATCTAACGGTACTACAAAAACAAAATCTAATTACTGGTGCAATTGTTACGGTATCTCGTACAGTTATTGGTACCATCTTATCTTTAGTAGCAAATGCAATTTTGGCATTCATCGTAAGTAGAAAAAGGTTTTTGTTTCGTAAACAATTATCCTTATTCTGGGTGGTTACAATGTATGTCAATGGTGGACTGATTCCAACATTTTTACTTTATAAAGGATTAGGACTTACCAATAGTTTTGGCGTTTATGTTATTCCAGGGATGTTAAGTGCCTTTAATATGCTGGTTATCCGGACCTATATGAATGGAATTCCAGATAGTTTAGAAGAATCGGCGCAACTTGATGGAGCTGGTTATACGACAATATTTACAAGAATTATCGCACCTCTATGCACACCAGTATTTGCAACGGTTGCTGTGTTTGTTGCAGTAGGACAATGGAATTCATGGTTTGATGCAATGTTATATAATAGAATGAGGGATAACCTAACAACATTGCAATATGAACTGATGAAATTATTATCTTCAGTAACCAATCAAAGTACATCTGCTGAAGTGATGAAACATGCTTCAGGATCAGTAACACCTACATCCGTTAGGGCAGCAGCAACAATATTGACGATGCTTCCTATTATATGTATTTATCCCTTTTTACAAAGGTATTTTGTTACGGGGTTAACACTAGGTGGGGTAAAAGAATAATTTCAAAAAGTACTTATTATTTGGAAGGGTTGCTATTTATAGCCCTTCCTTTATTTTAGATTAAATAAAGATAATAAACAAAAGAAGGGATAATTAATTATGAACGATTACAAACAGAAAGAATATAAAAACCTTTTTCAAAAAGCTGGATATTCTCAAACAGAAATAGAAGATAGAGTAAATAAAACATTTGAAGAAATATTTTATGGAGAAAACCGGTTTTTTCATTGTACAGATGATACAATGTGTTACCTTGAGGACACGGGTAACCATGATGTGCGTACCGAAGGAATATCATATGGGATGATGGTATGCGTACAAATGGATAAAAAGAAAGAGTTTGATTCCCTATGGAAATGGGCAAGAACATATATGTTTATGGATGAGGGATCAAATCAAGGCTACTTTGCATGGTCCGTTAAAACAAATGGAGTAAAAAGGTCAAATGGTCCAGCGCCAGATGGAGAAGAATATTTTGCAATGGCACTCTTTTTTGCATCTAACAGATGGGGCGATGGAGAAGGTATATTTTGTTATTCAAAGGAAGCAAAAGATTTGCTCCATACCTGCCTTCATAAAGAAGAAACAGGGATTGGAAGAAATATGTGGGATAAAGAAAATTATCTCATACGTTTTATACCAGAATGTGACTTTACAGATCCTTCTTATCACCTGCCACACTTTTATGAACTCTTTGCACTTTGGGCAAATGAAGAAGATAGAGATTTTTGGAAAAAAGCAGCGGAAGCTAGTAGAGAATATCTTAAAAAAGCTTGCCATCCAGTTACGGGACTTAGTGCAGAATATAGCACGTTTGAGGGAGAACCATATAATAGAAGTCAGGATCCTGCGGATCGGC
Organism: Candidatus Epulonipiscium sp.; assembly: GCA_012841565.1. The sequence goes on from DUUM01000441.1 coordinate 2,992, forward strand.
ATGATTGGTATTATAGTGATTCATACCGTACCATTGCTAATATTGCTTTGGATTATGAATGGTTTGCCAAGGAGACCGAAATGGGTAAATGGCACGAAGAAACGGCAGAAAATCTTCAATACTTTTTTTGTGAAACAGTCAAAGAGCAACCAAGGGCAGTTTATCTAATTTCAGGTGAAATAGAGAAAGAAAAGGCACTTCATCCGGTTGCAATTACTGCCACAAACGCACAGGCTTCTTTAGCCTCTAAAGGTGAGTTTGCAATGAAGTGTGTGAAAGAATTTTGGGAAACACCGCTTCGTACTGGTGACAGACGTTATTATGATAATTGTTTATATATGTTTGCAATGCTAGCTTTAAGCGGAAAATATCGTATTTGGTAAAAATATATTTGGAAAAAGGAGATAATATGGTAATAGCAAATAACCCGATTTTAAGCGGATTTTATCCAGATCCTTCTATATGCAGGGTAGGAAGGGATTTTTATTTAGTAAGTTCAAGTTTTGCCTATTTCCCAGGAGTTCCAATTTTTCACAGTACGGATTTGGCTCATTGGGAGCAAATTGGAAATGTTTTGGACAGAGAAGTACAATGTCCCGCTGAGGGAAGTGAAATATCTCAGGGTATTTTTGCTCCAACCATCCGTTTTCATGAAGGAATTTATTACATGATTACAACAAATATTAATCACGGGGGGAATTTTATTGTTACTGCTAGCCAACCGGAGGGCCCATGGTCTGATCCTTTTTATTTAGGGGATGAAGCAAAAGGTATTGATCCAAGTTTGTTTTTTGATGATGATAATAAATGTTATTATGTGGGCACAAGGCCAAACCCAAAAGGTGTAAGGTACAATGGGGATTGGGAAATTTGGATTCAGGAACTTGATATTCAAAAGATGAAGCTAATTGGAGAAAGTATGGCAATCTGGAAGGGTGCAGTGA
>DUUM01000040.1 GCA_012841565.1 Candidatus Epulonipiscium sp.
CCCATTCTTCTTTATCGATAATTGCAGGGTGACTGTTCTCTACATAATACTGTGGGATTTGACCGGTATTCTTAACCATCGTTTGTTCAAGATAATTCTCTGTATAGCTCTTTTGAAGTAAGGCATCACCTTTATATTTTTCATTGGTCAGAATAGAATTGATGTTATTCTTAGTCCAGTTTGCAGATTTGCCGCTTGGCGTTTTAATATGGTGTGATTTTAGATAGTTTGCAATGCCACTTGCTGTCTTGCCTTCAACTAAAAACATGCGATAGATCCTCTTAACAATAACTGCTTCATCTTCATCAACTACTAATTTGTCATCTTCTTTTTTATATCCAAGAAATGAACTATATGCAAATGATACCTTGCCCGCTTGAAATGCGACCCTCTTACCCCATGTGACGTTTTGACTAATTGATCTGGATTCTTCTTGGGCAATGGATGCCATAATGGTTAGTATCAGTTCACTTTTTGGATCTAGTGTCCAAAGGTTCTCATTTTCAAAATAAACCTCTATACCTTTATCTTTTAATTTCCTTACATATGAAATCGTATCAAGTGTATTTCTAGCAAATCTTGATATTGCCTTGGTGATGATGAGATCAATCTTTCCATTTAAGGCATCACTAATCATCTTATTGAATCCGATGCGCTTTTTAGTGTTAGTTCCTGATAAGACTTCATCTGAATAGACATTGATGTATGACCATTCTGGCCTATCTTGGATGAACTTCTTATAATGATTCACCTGTGCTTCATAACTTGTATATTGTTCATCTGTATTCGTTGATACCCGTGCGTATGCTGCAACCTTCCTAACCGAGATATGGTCTAGTGGCATTTGAGTTAATGGATTGATAGTGGAAGGTATTACTCTAACTTTAGTCATTTTGTTTACCGCCTTTATGTTGTTCTAACGCCCTTATTCTTGCTTGCTTTTTCATTTCAGGGGTCCAGCTTTCTTTTCTTGAACTATCTTTCCAAACACATGTTTTACTTGTTCCGTCCTTCAAATGAAATACTAGTTTGTTTTTTGGCACGACAATTATGGATTCAACATTCATATTAAAGTAAGCTGCATCAAACTCGCCCCTATTTAAAATCTTGTTAGCGGCTTCTTTAATCTTTTTATCCGGTACTTGTTTGGAATCACAAGCTTTACTACCTTTTGTAACAGCAAGTGAACATCTCCATATTTCATTGTAGGCAGTCGTTCTATACGTATAGGCTTTGCCGCAGATGCCACATCTCATAATCCCTCTAAATGTTCTTTTTTCTTGATATGGGCCGGTGTTAATTCTTTGTGCCTGCTTTTTTCTAACCCTTTGAGCCTGGTTAAATATCTTTTTACTAACGATTGCCTCGTGTGCATCTTTAACGATATATCTATCTAACTCTCCAGCGTTTAGGATCTTTCTTTTGGATAAATGATTTTCTACATACGTTTTTTGCAATATCAAATCCCCAGTGTAGTTATAGTTTGATAATATCCCCATGATACTTGCTCTGTTCCATACTTTAGATCTAGTTGGTTTAATCCCTTTTGATTGAAGGATTTTTCCAATTGTATCTGCACCATTGCCATTGATGTATAGTTAAAATATCATTCTAACAATTTCAGACTCATCAGGCACAAGAATTAATTGTTTGTTTTCAAGCTTATAACCTAAACAAGGCTTACTGCCCCAAATAATACCTTTTTCAAAATATCTTTTAATCAGCCACTTCATATTCTCAGAAACGCTTCTTGATTCTTCCTGAGCGAATGTTGCAAGAAATGTTAGAATCATTTCCCCTTCACCACTTATCGAATGAATGTTTTGTTCTTCAAAGAATACATCAACGTTGATTGACTTTAGTTCTCTAACGGTCTTTAAAAGTGTTACTGTGTTTCATAGCAGTGCATGTAATCGTGTAAAAAAACCTTCAAATCGTGTAAAAATACCTTCAAATCGTGTAAATTCAGATGTAATCGTGTAAAAGTTTATTGAGTACATAATAAATTCGTATTTATTGACCCTTGAAAACTAGCCGGTACCACCTCTGTGTTTTGGAATATAGGGAGAAATTTCCCTATCTGCACAAAAAAAGGCCTGATACATGGGCGATTAGTAAATCGCTTTATTGTATCAAACCTGTGCTTTTTATATGTGTTAGGGCGACTATCTTGATACAATTTAGTACCCTTTTAAAAATTTCGTACCCTATTCAATTTGTTTAGTTGGTCAGTTTTTCACTTTAATGACATAATCATAGAACCTGTATCATTGTCTAGC
>DUUM01000442.1 GCA_012841565.1 Candidatus Epulonipiscium sp.
CCATAATCAAAGCATAATTTAGCCACGATCCTCATCCTCCTTACTTAGCTGCTCCAAGATATCCCTCAAACTTTTAGGGATTGGAAGCCCTATCTTTGCTGTATTTTCCAAAATACTGATTCCTTCATTAGATAGGTAGAAAAAAATAACGGCGGTGCGTATAGCACTACCGTTTGTAATCACATAAATATCTATCATATGTGCAATCCCGATTAGCAGAAATATCATTACCTTTTTAAATATTCCTTTAAAGCCTACTTCGCTAGAAACTTTTTTGCTTATGATAGAAACCATAAGACCGGTCACGTAATCTATGATAACAAAACTAATAAGTGCATACATAAACCCATCTACACCTCCTATAAACCAACCCACAAATCCTCCTATTGCTACGAAGATTAACTGGATTATTTCAATTACTTTTCCCATCTATAACACCTTCTTTCTTATCTATAGCCCATAACCATGGTTTGATAAATTTCAAGAGACATATTATCTGTAAGGTTTAGTCTTTTAGCTGATATATCAAACGAATTTTTATAACTAAAGGCTTTGGCATTTTCCACCACGCTATAGTCCTCAAAATAGTCAAAAACCTCTCCTTCATAAATAACCGTCCCATCTGCCGTTATTTTAAGCATTGCCCTTGGCTCATCATCCCCCCAGTACTCCCAGTCCATTAACTGCCAACCACCCATCATGACAATTCCACTTTTCTTAGGAACATAGTAGTGCTTGCTACTAAATATTGTGACGTAAGAGCTTTTATTTAAAAAGTTAACCCCGTGTTCAGAGTCTCCCCTATAGTAATCACAGTTAACAATAGTAAGGGCAGCTAAATCTGGCAATTCTCCTCCTCCCGGCTCTGGGTCTGGTGGTATCTCTTCACCGCCGCCAATGGGGATCCCCATGGCTGTAAGCCCACATAAAAACCCATTTTGAAAATCAATCTCAGACATATATCTCACCTCACTTTGGTATTGCCGTTGTCTTCCAGCTTACCGGCACTGTTACACTTGTTTTATGGTTTTTTAAACTTATGATTCTCCCCGTGCCATCTTTACTCCAAGAAAAGTCAGTTTTGATTGTTCCGTGCTCTAGGGCCATTCCATCGTTATAGAAGGTAGCTTTTGTTAAAGCATCCCCAGGCAACTCAATAAGCCCACCGATATCCACAATTTCTCCCACAGGTAGGCCTTCTATCCCTCGTTCACCTAGTTTTATTTGATGAGTTTTTCCAGTGCTTGTAATATATCTTAAAATTAATCCATCTAAGTCTTTATAAATAAAACCCTTTCCTTTATCAGTGGTTCCTGTTCCATCCGTCCCCGCACCCCACTTCATAAGTGGGTACTGAGTGCTACCTTCCGTCATTCCAAAGGCAAAGGATGCTTTCACACTTTCTGTCAGCACTTTACGTACTTTTACTTTAAAACTATCTACTTGCTCTGGGGTTAAATTCTCATAGATATTTTCTGGAGACGTAATTGTAAAAAATTTATAAGCTTCAGGCGCATCATTAATAGCTGTATAATAAATCTGATAGCCATCTTTATTTTGGTAATCTGTGGTTTCTGTCGGACTTAGACCTTGGGTCACAAACTCCATATCCTCTTCTTTAATGCGAATAAAGTTTCTAACATTGTCTTTTGGAGCAGGCTTTCTAACATCTAGTGCATCAAAGTTGGTTTCTAGAAACTCTACATTTAGATCTCTGACCCAAGCATTGAGGAGATGTGCTGTATTAGCACTAATTACTTCTCTATGGAAAACCTCTACAATGACATCTTGTACTATTTCTTGTGCTACCTCTTTTACTTCTTGGGTAATGACTTGCTCAATATCTGTAAAGTCTTTTTTCCTCTCCCCTAGCTGATAGGTATCATCATCTTTTGTTAAGCTTTTGGTGTAACCAACAACTTTATAGGCTATTGCTTCATTTAATAGGGTGTTGTGGATCTTCACAATCTCGCCCAGTTTAAGGTCCAGTTTCCGTATCTTAGGAATGCTAATAGAAATGCTACACTTTGGTTGGTCTACAGTCGATAGGTACTCATTTGCTAAACCTCTTAATGTCCCAACATCATCTGATTTAAACTCTCGGTATCCTTCTCTTATAAAACTGTATTTACTGGCATAAGGACTGTCTACCGAGCCAGTTATTTCTCCTGTTGGATTTCTGTAATAAAGTCTTGTTATAACATCTGATACGTCTGTGTTTTCATCCAACGTTGTAAAATCGTACCCTTTAGTTAAGACTTTAGGATTATCCGTCCAGTTACTATTTCTAATATGAATCGTTAGCCCCTTGTATACGACTTCCATATCTGTCTGGACAAGCAATTCACTAAGAGCGTGTTGGGCATTACTATCTGTAATCACAAGATCAAATCCACTTGTATAATCACACGTTCCTATATTAAAAATAGTCCCTGATATAATAGCCGGCAAGGCTTCCGTAATACTTGTGTTTACCAGTTCTAATTGCTCGATATATTTAAACATCAAAATCTGTGTTTGGAGCAACTCTGCGCTAATTCCTATTTCTATTTGATTACCATCTTGATTAGATGTATCCTGTACTGGCATAAAAAAGGCCATCTACTTTAAAAATCGTATTATGGCCTAGTACAATATTATTGTCTTTTAAATATTGATGGAGAATTGAAAAGGAAAGCGAATGATAGCCATTTCGTTCGGCTCTTATGCTCCCACTTGTAATGGGTACCTTGGCATAAGGGATTCCTAAGTTTGTTAACCTATATAGCTCAATCATGTCATGGCACCCACCGTTCTATTTCTTGTTTTCTTAAGGCTATAAAGATACTCTGCAAAATACTGGGCGTTTTCTTTAGAATTGATATTCATGTTTTGAATAATGATATCACCACCTGAGTAGCTATTACTAATGCTACCTGCCGCTCCACCACTTAAACTTTTAGCTGGCATAATTCCTTTCATGTTTGGAAGTATATCCAGTGTTGGAACATCTTTAATGACACCTATAATACTTTCACTCATGCGTTTTGTATCTCTTACAACTTCTGGGATACCCTTTAAAATACCAGCACCAATTCCTTTTTCTACAAAGTCTTTTTGGAATACCCTAATAGCAAGTCTTGATGGTGATTTCATATCAAACACACTTGTAATGCTTTTCCACACGCTATTTGCCATCTTTTTAGCTGCAGTTACGGCTTCTCCTACCCCGTTTCCAATCCCGGTGGCAATCCCTTTAACAAGGTCCAGTCCAACCTTACCCCAATTTGTTTCTATAAACACATCCACGATTGCCTTAACTAGCTTGGGGGCCGCCATCATAAGTTCTGGGATTGCTGTAATAAGTCCCATAGCTAGAGCAATGACTAACTCAAGAGCTGTTTGGATAATCACATCTAGGTTATTTAGGATAAACTCTGCAAGGCTTATAATAATATTAATAGCTGCATCAATTAATTGTGGAACTGCGGCAATTAGGCTATCTTTTAGCTTACTGATAATGACTGGAGCTTGCTCTAGAAGCATTGGCAGCGCATTCAGTATTCCCTCAACTAAAGCTAGAATCATATCAATAGCCGCTTCAATAAAGGCCGGTAAGTTATCCAGTATGGCCATGACAAGATTTAAAATTCCTTCTACTAAAACAGGAATTAATTCTGGTAATTTTTCTGTTAAAGCATTGGCTAATGTTATGACAATCTGAATGGCTGCATCTAATAAGGTCGGCAATGCCTCACATATAAAGGTCACAAAGTCTACTAATATAGTGGCGGCTACATCTGCTAGCATAGGCGTATTTTCCACAATGGCACCTATTAAGGTGGTTATCAGTCCATAAGCCACCTCACTAATGACCGAAACTGCTTGTGGCAGGTAATCTTGTATAAGCTGTATAAGTGTTTCAAAGATTTTATTGATTACTTGGGAGAGAACTGTTGTGAGATCTTCACCACTCATGAGTGCCTCATTAATCTCGCTAATCATCTCAGTTATACTTTGAACCACTTCTTTTGCTGGCTCTTTCATAAAGTCATAGAGATTAATATTAAGCCCTTCAATTCCAGACTTAAGCTCTGTTATGGCGCCTTTCAGATTATCTTGCATGGTATGAGCCATTTCTGCCGCTGCTCCATTTGCATTTTTGATATGGCCACTTAACTCATCAAAGCGTTCTCCACTATTTGCAAGTAAAGCATTAACAGATTTAAGGTCTGTCTTATTAAATATTTCATTAAGAGCATTGGTTTTTTCAGCTTCTGTTAATCCCAATAGTTGCTGGTCAAATTGTTTAAACACTTCATTAAGTGGAAGCATATCTCCGTTTATATCTATGGCTGATACGCCCAATTTATCCATGGCCTTAGCTGCCTTATCAGTTGGAGCAGTAAGGGAGAGAATAACGTTCCTAAGTGCTGTCCCACCTTCAGATCCTTTAATACCGTTATCTGCTAATATTCCAAGAGAAGTATTAAGCTCAGTTGTTCCACCTGCTAAAACTTTGGCCGTACCACCAACTGTAAGAATGGCTTCACCTAATTGGGATACACTTGTATTAGACTTTTGGCTTGTCTTAGCAAGCTCATCCACAAATGGATTAAGCTTCCCCATATCTAGCCCGAGAGAAGCCATACTATCCGTTACTAAATCACTAGCATAAGCAAGTTCCATATTTCCGGCTGCTGCAAGGTCTAATACTTTCGGGAGTGCTGTAATTGATTTATCTGCGTCATATCCTGCAAGGGCTAAATACTGCAGAGCCTCTGCTGATTGGGATGCAGAAAACATGGTTGTAGCACCCATTTCTTTGGCTGCCTTTTCAAGCTTAGCAAAGTCCTCTTCTGATGCCCCTGAAATAGCTTTTACCTGTGACATAGCAGCTTCAAACTGACTACCTACTTTTAAGGCAGCCGCTCCAAGTCCCACCGCCGCTGTTCCTGCTGCTACAAAAGCTGTGCCTACCGCCTTAATAGAAGTACTAGCCACTTTTCCTGCAACACTTCCTAATTTTGAAAGTTTAGAGCCTGATGTGTCAGATTTGTCCCCCAGTTCATCAACTTCATTACCTGCTTTATCCGCACTACCCTCTAGGTTATTAAGTTCTATAGATGTCTTTTCTATTTCTCTAGTAAAGGCTCTATATTGCTCTTCATTAATCTTTCCATCTGCGAACTGCTTATTAACCTCAGCCTGTGCATCTTTTAGAATCTTAAGCTTTTCTGCTGTTGTGCTTACCTGGCTCTGTAGTATTTTCATCTTTTGAGCAATAAGCTCTGTATTGCCTGGATCTAGCTTTAGGAGCTTTTCAACTTGTCTTAGCTCCGATTGCAAATTTCTACTGGTCCTATTAACCCCACTTAAGGCTTTTTCCAGTGGCTTGGTATCCCCGCCTATTTCAATAGTAATCCCTTTGATTTTTCCTGCCATTCTTACACCTCCTCTCTTTTTTGGGCATAGAAAAAACACCTACTATTAAAAAGTAAGTGCTTTTACCGAAGATTTTCTTATTGAGTTGTATTTATAAGGACTTAGTTAAATTGGAATTTAAATATCAGATAAAAATTTAAGAGCACAAACTATTTTTGCTTTCTGCAAACAATAATAAATCTGTGTTCAATACTTTCTATATATCCTTTAACTTTTATTTCTTCATTTAATTTACATAATTCTTTAAAACAATTGTCTACAGAGAAGTCTGGAAATTCCCACTCAATAATCTTTGCAAAATATACTATTGCTCCAATATCTTTAAAACGCAAATATGGGAAAAACTCTTCAGCACATAAAACTTTAAAAAGGCTTTTTTCTATTTCTTTTAATCTATTCCTCAAGGTGTTTTCTGGAAATGATGGCTTAAAGTTCTTAATTAATGCTTTGGATAGTATTTCATTATTTTTCCCACCTACTTGTTGGGTGATAAAAATTCCATTTGGTTTTAATACCCTTTCCACTTCTCCAATATCAAAAGATTCATGTCTGTTTATAATTATATCAAAAGTATCATCCTCAAAAGGTAATTCAGAATCATTGAATATCTGTTTTACTTCAATTCCAAGTGGTTCTAATTTTTCTCTGCATAGTTTAACATTAGGTTCCCACATTTCTGTAATAGAAGTGTTATTGTAAGGGTGGTTCAATGATAATAAGAATTCGCCTCCACCAGTACCCATATCAAGTAATTTATAGTCTGAATTTAAATATTTCCCTAATATCTCTCTATACTCCCAAGGCAATTCCCCTTCAATCCATCTATTCTCTAAATGCGAAAAGTCCCATCCCTTGAACGCATTCTCCTCTTCTTTCTTCCATGATTCTTTTAAGTAACTATAACTCATAACTGTTCCCCTTTTCCTTTATTTTTATTTTCATTTATAGAAAAGTAGTGCAGCTATCCTGATAGTATTTTTAATTTATTCTTGGTGCAACCTACTATCAGTCATTATAACTGCACCAAGTAATTAATTCGCTTTTTTCCCATCGTTGAGACTTCACCTACTTTCAAATTCCTATTTATCTATTACCTAAGTTAACTAATCAGTAGCATAATTATAGCATATCTACACTAAAACATCTTGTATCATGAAAAAACACAAACTAAATTAAAAGTTATTAAAATGCTCCTGAGTTGCCTGTTTTATTTCTTCTTCGCCTTCTGCCTTATTGCCTCTTAGTACATCATACTGAGCAATATAATCTAAAATCATACCAATGCTCAGCATATTAAAGTCTCTTAAAAGAAGACCTCTACTGATAGCATGAGTCATAAGCATTTCAGTCGTCATTACTTCATCAGGATCTCCCTGATTGCTCTCTACTTTTTTTTACTAGTTCTCATAAGACATACGAGCATCTCCATAACTTTAGGTAAAACTTCTAAAATCGGAAACTCCTCAAACTCATCTAACCATTCCACTGGCGGTTTAATTGTTGAATCAGCTGTCTTTGCCATAATCCAAAGGATATTAAAAAACACCTCAAAGTCTATTTTATCTGGTTGTAGTTCTCCATCTTTGTATGCCCCATCAAGTTTGATAAGCTCTGTTAAAAGATCTTTACCAAACTGTATCTTATAACGAAGTAAAGTAGCCCCAGTTGTTTTTAGGGCTACTTCTTGATCACCAATTTTAATAATCTTTTCCATGCTTATTCACCATCCAAATCAGCGTCTTTTAGATAAACTTCTGTGTACCAACCATCATAAGTTATTACATCTGTTTCTGCTGTTGTTTTCGCCTTAACAATATTGGTTCCAGGCATTGACCGGCATGTTAAGTTCAGCGTTTCTGTCTTTGGCTCAATCCCTTGCCCTTTGGTAGAACTTTCAATATTAGGCCTAGCTGCCTTACAGTTATACATAAGATGACGTGTTGCCTTTGTATCCCCTTCAAATTCAAATAGCAAAGCAAAAGGGGCTGGCTGTTTATCATTTTCTTCAAACTGTACTTTATTCGTATCCACTACTTCTTTCAGAACCGTCACCTTAAAACTATCTGGAATAATAGCCATCTCAAGGGTCCCATCATATCCGTTATTCGCAATGGCGGTGTAATACTCCATATTATCTGCGTAAAAAGGTGTGGTATCTCCTATTGGGGAAAGAGCTAAGTTAACCGCCCCTGCAATAAGAATAGGTTTTCCAAAGGTAATCGTTGTGACTCCTTCTAAAATCTTTTCAGTAATAGGTGCGTAATGTACATTTTTCAAGCCATACTTAATTTTATTACTCATGGCTTAACCTCCTCGTTATAATTCATATCTCACTTGATACATCTTTTCTGTATCAATATACGTTTCATATTTTTCATAAAACCATTCATGACCATCTAGCAATTTTTGTAGTGCATATTCTAGCCGAATATCTTTGTTTTCTGTATATAATTCAATTGCCACCTGCTCTATGCCATAATAAACTTTATTATCTGCACCAAAATTATCAGAGCCATTAGCAAGATAAATAATATAAGGTAAGGGCACTTGCTTTTTAAAATGACTATAGGTTACTGGAATGCCAATTTCTATTAAAGCGTTATACAGCCTTTCAAGGTTCATTCTAGTGCCCTCCTTACCTTATCCTCAAAACCATTTATAGCTTGATCTTCCACTGGTGCAATATGCTTGATGGCCCTAACTCTTCCCCCACCTCTTTTAGCATGGCCATTTTCAAGCAGATGGGTTAAGTAATACCGTTTGTTACAAACCACAAATCCATCAGCTAGTTTTCTTTTGGTCCAGCTCTTTGCGTACTTCCCTTTATCTTTTGGGCTTGTTCTTTTTAATTCTTTAACAGCTTCTTTTGCAACTTCATCGGCAGCTTCTAATAATTCTTCTTGCACCTCTGCTGTGTACTCTGAAAGAAACTGCGTAATCTGCTTTGTAAAATCATTCATCTCGCTCTTGCTCCTTAACATCTGTCTCCTCGCTACATAACAGTTCTAAGAAAACACATCTTTCTTCTAGGTTAATAACCTTTTGAATTCTAAATAATCTCACGCCGAATATCACAACCATCATAGGAGTAATATCATTCCTATAACGGATCGTAATTTTAGTGCTCATGTCTGTAGGGGATTGTTTCACCTTAGAATAGCCTTTATTTGATATTGGCTCTATGCTTGCCCATACCTTTCCTATATCATCTAGGGTTTCTATTTCACATCCGATGTTATCTTTTGAAACGATTGATCTTTGAATGCTAATTCTATGCCTTAGTTCTCCTATCATAGCCTCACCAGCTTTCTTTTCGGTGGGCAAATAATAAATTTCTCATGATCTCGATAACTTCTTTTGTATCAACAGCTTCTCTTTGCTCATAAAAACATCCTGTGGCATATAAGATGGCTTGCTTGATTGTTTCTGGTATTTCCCCAACCTCGCTTAAGGGGTATCTCAAAATCCCTTCGCATAATTCTTGTGACGCTAAAATAAAATGGGTGATGAGCGTGTTTTCCTCATCACCATCTATTCGTAAATATAATTTTACTTCTTCAAGTGTTACAACCATCTGCCCATCACCTCATCTTTATTTGGATGCCATTAAACCGGCTGCTTTTAACTTTACAATTAAACGATTAAGGTCTACCTTTAATTCTTCCACCGTTGTGGCTGTGCTTACCTTCTGTAATTCCACAGGTTTAAATTCTTTCCCATTAAAAATGAGCCTACCATCTTTTTCAATGACAAGCTCACCACCAATAACTGTTCTATTTCCGCCTTGCTCCATATAATTTTTTGAACTACTCATATTTCACCTATGCTTTCATTTGTAGTACTTTAATAGCTTCTGGGAGGATTAGCTTACCATCCACTCTTTGGGTTGCTTTAAAGCCTACTTGCCCTGTTGCTGCGTAAAGCTCATTAAGTCGTTGGAATGATCGCCCTTGTCTATCTGCAACCCAGTAGTATCCAAAATCACCAAAGGCAATGGATTTTGTGCCAGATGCTGCGGTTGGAACATAAGAAGATGTTTTCACTGGCCTATTTAAAATCGTATCTGGTTCGCCAGCTGTTAGGGAGGGTTGCCATAAATATTGCCCGTTGCCATCTTTAAGTTTTCTAATTAACTTTACTGTTGCATCATTCATGGTAAAGACAGCTTTCTTTCTGTAAGGAGATTTTAGTGAATAGAATAAATCCATTAGCTCATCAGCTGTTATAGCGGTTGCACTAGCCGCAGTAATACCAAGTTCTGCTCCACCAGTAGCGTTAAAGATACCAGTAGGCTTGCCAGTCCCATCTCCTATAAAGAAGGCCTCTTCTTCTTTAGCCCCTATTCTTCTAGCAAACTCTTTAGCTATATAGGCTTCCAAGTTAAACACATTATCATTAAGGAGTTCTTCTGAAACCTTAATCATTGTGCCAAGTTTATAAGCACCGATTGAAACCTGGGAAAATGCATCATCAGATTCTGGAATAGCACCTTCTTCATCTACCCATGAAGCAGTTCCTCTTGAGGCAACGACTGGTATCTTCTTATCACCTGAAGATGTCGTGATTACTTTTGCCAGTTGTCTGAAGATGTTTTCTTCAAGTAGCCCTTCGACTAGGGTTCTTTCAAACTCATCAGGGACTAAAAAACCACCTTCGCTATCTGTTCCTATTTTAAGTGCGTTTTGCATCTCATAATTATTTTTATTTCTCATTGAGTTCCAGAAAGCATTGGTGTACTCATCAGATGCTCTTCCTGATTTCCCCTCGCCCATACAGGCATTGGGTGTGTTTCTAATAGCTGCAGACGTTGCCTTTGATAATTCTAAATCCATAGCTGCTTGTCTTTCTAATCGGTCTATTTCTTTCCCCATGTTAACAACATCGGCTTCCATCTTCTCATAGGTGTTGGTATCTTCTGCTGATAACAAGCCTTTATCATTTCTTTTTGAATCTAAAAAAGCCTTGGTTTTGTCCCAAAGCTGAGCTCGTTTTTCTCTTAGTTCCATTGTTTGATTCATTGTATGACCTCCATTTATTTTATTAGGTTTAATCTCTTTTCGAGATCTGCCACCGGTGTTCCTATAATTACTTCTGGTTCTTCTTTTGGCTGCTTTGCTTTAGGAAACTTTCCCATTAGGTTATTAGTGACGGTTACCTTGTCAAATATAAAGCCCTCATCTTCTGTTTCCTCATCATCCCCGTAAAGAACCTTATCTGCAAAGCCTAGTTCCACTGCCTTTTTAGAACTCATCCAGGTTTCTTTGTCCATCATCTTTGAGATTTTGTTTCTCTCAAGTTTCGTCTTTACTTCATAGGCATTAATAATACTTTCTTTTACTTCTGATAGCATGTCTTTTGCTTTGACCATATCGGATTCTTCTCCCCACATAACTGTTGCTGGGTTATGGATCATGAGCATGGCAACTGGTGACATTTCAATTTTATCACCGGCCATTGCAATGACAGATGCGGCCGATGCAGCTAATCCATCAATTTTAACTGTAATATTTCCCTTGTACTCTTTTAGCATGTTGTATATCTGACTTGCAGCAAAAACATCACCGCCTGGGGAATTAATCCACACAGAAATATCCCCGTCTGATTCTAATAGCTCAGCTTTAAACTTCTTAGGGGTAATATCATCATCAAACCAGCTATCTTGGGCGATATAACCATCAAAATATAAGGTTCTTCCTTGTTCATTTTTAATCCAGTTCCAAAACTTCTTCACTCTTATCACCTCCAATACTGTGTTTATTCGCATAGGCACCGACATCTTTAAGCTTTAGCATATTGCCATTAACCATATAAGAATTACCTCCCTCTTCCTCAGGTATTGGATTCATATTTTCAAGTGCCCGCACATCATTAGGGGACATAAAACCATTTTGTATGCCTATTGCATAGCCTTGCATTCTTGAGGAATAGTCCCCTCTTAGTAATCCTTCCACAATAAAACTCACAAAGTACTTTTCTTTCTCAGTTTCAGTAAATAAGGCCTTGTTAATGGATTGTTCGATGCGAACGAGCCAGGGTCTTATTGTATGAACGACAAAACTAATGGACTGGTGTTCTATATTAGAAAAAGTTGCTTTATCTAAACTTGCAACCAGGTGAGGGGGCACTCTAAATATCCTGCAGATCTCTTCCGTTTGAAACTTCCGAGTCTCAAGAAACTGTGCTTGCTCTGGTGGAATACCGATGGCTTGAAACTTCATCCCTTCTTCAAGAACAGCTACTTTGTGTGCATTGGAACTCCCCTGGTAGACTGCGTTCCAGCTATCCCTTACTCTTGATGGGTCTTTAACAACTCCGGGATGTTCAAGTACGCCTCCTGGGTTTGCGCCATTCGAGAAGAACTTAGCACCATACTCTTCTGTTGCTATAGCCATACCGATAGGAGAATATCCGATTAGTCCATCGAATCCTAAGCCTGGAATGTGTAATACTTCATCAGTTCTTAGGATATGGTCGTATCCTTCTTTGTTGTAGGTGTAATAGATTTCGCCCTTTTCGCTCCTGCAAACAGTCATCTTATCGGGCATAAGGGGATATAAGGCTACAACGTTTCCCCTGCCATCACGAATAATCTGTGCATATGCATTTCCCCATAATAAAAGATGACCCATCAGTGTTTCTCTAAACACAAATGAGGTCATCTCAGGGTTTGGCGCATCTGAAAGCAGATAATATAGGGGGTGGTCTCTAGCCTTTTCTTTTCCGTCTTCACTATGCTGGTAGGTATGAAGGGGGAAGTGATAGAATGAAAAGGGTTGTATTAGACTTAATAGAAGAACACCAGTCAAGAGATCCATTTGAAATTGCTGATAACCTTGGGATCATAGTCCTATTTGAACCACTTGGAACAATCAATGGTTATTATAATACTGCTTTCAGACAAAAGTTCATCCACATTAATTGTGACATTCCTGAATACAGAATGAAGTTCACTGCTGCACACGAACTTGGTCATGCTCTTTTACATCCAACTGCCAATACTCCATTTATGAAAGAAAGAACTTATATGTCAGTTGATAAGTTAGAGATTGAAGCCAATAAATTTGCAGTGAACCTTTTGATCAGTGATGAAGATCTTGAAGAATACAAAGAATTAACCATTGGCCAGGTTGCAAGAATATATGGCTGCCATCAAAACCTGATTCAATTAAGGTTGATTAATCATCAGGTTCAAGGGGTTCAATATTGAAAATCGAACCTTTAACACTTTCAAAGTCTTATAATCAAATGGTTCTATCATTTAAAGTTCAAGGTTCATGGTAAGACTGATTTATTAAATTGATTGTTTAGTCATTACTATATATACCCTTAAAAAATAGTATATAGGGGCAAGTTTCTTGAACCTTGAACTGAAATCATGATAATGTATTAAAAAAAGTCAATGAAGTCAAGGTTTACAATAGAATCAAAACATCATTGGAAAGTTCAATGTATATTCAAAAAATCGAAGGGAAAGGTGAAAAGCATGTTTAAAAAGAAGAAATTTAAAGGGAAAGTTATTGGTGCAAATCACATTGAAGGGTTACCAGTAGGTGAAGAATCAGATTTGATTGTGAAATTAAGTGATGAATCTTTAACTATAATTGAAGCATCCACAAGAAACGAATTTGAAATTGACACTTCAAAGATCAGTTTAATTGATTATAAGAATGAAGTTGAAATGCAACAGATTATCAAGCAGTCTGCACCTGGAATGATAATTGGTACTGCCACATTTGGATTGTTGGGTGCAATGGTAGGTGGAAGGATCAAGACAAAAAAATAAGACCCCTGGTGTTCTAGCACCAAGGATCTTATTGTAACCATCAATAAAGGTTGAAGTGGTTACCTATTAAATACACTATGATTATACCATTTCAACCCCTAAATTTACAAGGGGTGATTAAATGAAGAATCCAAATGGATATGGAACTGTTGTCAAATTATCAGGGAACAGAAGAAATCCTTTTGCAGTTAGAAAAACAGTTGGTTGGAATGATAAGGGTCATCCAATATACTTACCAGTAGGATATACTGCAACCAGGGAAGAAGGAATGATCTTACTTGCTGAATACAACAAAGCACCTTGGGATATTGATGCAGAAAAGACAACTGTTGAAAGCTTGTTTGAACTATTCAAGGAAAAGAAAATGCCAAAGATGGGAAAGGCCAGTCAAGGATCATTGGGATCAGCCTTCAAACATTGTTCCAAATACTACAAAATGAAGTATAAGGATATGAAGTCCTTTCACATGCAAGATATAATTGACAACTGTGGATTGGGATATTCAAGTCAATGGGCAATCAAGAACTTATTTGGTCAGCTTGATAGGTTTGCACTTGAAATTGATGTGATTAATAAAGCATATGCCCAACTTACAACAGCAGATCCCATTCCTGAAACTAAGAAAAAACCATTTACTGATGAAGAAGTTGAAAGGTTATGGAAGATCAAAGACCAACCCAGCAGAGAGAAGCTTTTACCGAAGCCTGTATTGAGGCAGTAGAAATACTTTCTAATGAAAAGGCTTCCCTTCTAGTCGTTGGTAACACTAAATCTCCTATGTTTCCAAAAGAACTGCTCCCATATACTAAAAGACAGGATTTTTGTGGTGGCGGAATAAAAGTAAATTTCTTAGTAAATTATAGTTGGAAGTGGGATTTAGATCAGTTAAAACAATCAAATTCTAAAAGTAATAATATTAATAATCAAATCGAAACATGTGATATTTCTAGGGTGGATTTGATTATACGTTGGGGCGGAAGACGAAGACTAAGTTGATTTCTTCCCGTTCAATCTGTATACGCAGACTTTCATGTAGTGGATGATTATTGGCCTGATTTTAAATCAGATCATTTTTACGGTGCTTTAGATTGGTACGATAAGCAGGATGTTACTCTTGGGGGATAGCAGAGCTCATGCTCTGTATCCTACCATGATTCCTTCAGCATTCTAAATTCTTTATAAATAATATCCTCTACTTTATATTCAAATGAATTCTTTTTATAAAAACCATATTTTTCATACAGCCTAATAGCTATTGGATTATCTATTTCTACACTTGTGTATAAGCTTTGATTTGGAAACTTATTATGAAAGAATTCCAAAAACTGTTCTAATGCTTTTGAGCCAAATCCTTTGTTTTGATATTTAATATCAATCATAAATCTTGAAAATGACCATCCTGCTAGTTATTCCTCATAATCATATAATAAAAACCCTACCATTTCATCACCGTTATATACGCCTAGTGGATATAATTCATCTTCGTAAAAGGCTTGTACCAATGAAAATGTATTACTTGCTACATAGTTAGCTTGGTGTTCTCCTACCTTCAAAGACACACAAGTATTATAATTTGATTTATCTATTTCTCTGAAATTAATATTCATATTAAACCTCCATTTTAATATTTTTACCACATACCATATCACCCTTTTTAACTACCTTGATAGTTAAATGAGGTATGTCAAAAGACATACCTCATTCATTATTATAAACTTACCCTACATTTTAAATTTATCCATTTCAGTTTTAAGTGACTTTGCTATGCCATTTAAACTTCTTGCTTCTTCGGCCACAGCGCCAATGCCTCTTATCTGCTCATCTGCAGATGCTGAAACTTGCTGGGTTCCAGCTGATGTTTCTTCTGCTGAAGCAGAGATGTTTTGAATTGCATCCAGTATTTGATTTTTTCTTTCATTCATTTGATCCGATAAAACTTGGGCATTTCTAGCGATGCTTATTGTCTGTTCTAATTCTGTTTTAATGTTTCTAAATATTACACTTGTATCTTCTGTTGCCTTCACATTTTCTTCAGCTATTTCTAAACTTACGTCTATTTCACTAACTGCATTTTTAGAAATCTCTTGAATGGCATTTATTTTGTCTTTTATGTTTTCTGTCGCACTTGAAGTTTGTTCAGATAACTTTCTTATTTCATCAGCAACCACTGCAAAGCCTCTACCGGCCTCACCTGCCCTCGCTGATTCAATCGATGCGTTAAGTGCAAGCAAATTAGTTTGATTAGCAATTACAGTTATGGTATTAACGATGCTCGAGATATCAGCAGACATTGTATCTACTTCCATAACGATATCACCCACTTGTTTAGATGATGATCTATTTTTTTCAGACCAGCCTAAAAGACGCTCAACCGTTTCAACACCTTCATTACTAAGTTTACTAATATCTTCTGTCATATTAGTAATCTGCCTTGTACCCTCAATTGCACTATCAATATTAGCCGAAAGTTGTTCTACTTGTGAAACCCCACCTTCAGTATCATAAGCCTGTTCCTCTGTTGCTTTTGCCATTTCACTAATGGCCAAGCTAATTTCATTGGTTGTCCTGACAGTATTATCTGATATATCCGTTAATATCGTTGATGCACTTGATAACTCTTCGCTAGTGTTTAATATAACGATTATTATATCCCTAAGCGAATTACGCATACGCAATATACTATTAGACATTGCCCCTAACTCATCATTCCGTTTATTCAATCTTTCTAGGTTATGATTATCAGCAAAATTAAGTGATGCTGTATCATGTATAACATTTTCAAGAAGTTTAATGCCTAGAACTATTTTTGTAATGGCAAACCACATTAGCCCCCCTATAATAATAAAGCTAATAAGTGCTAATATAATTTGGTATCTTATAACTGGGATTATTATTGACTTAATTCCACTTTCTGGAATACCTATATCTAAAACACCATAAAGCTCGCCCCCTTTATAAATAGGTTCCATAATATCATATGCCCATACACCTTGCACATCTGCATAAAATCTAGAAAATTGACTTACCCCTTGTGTCGCACCTTCTACTGTATAGTCATCTTCATATACCCTATTGAGCTTTTCTTTATCACTATGGCTCACAGCCATAACGTTGGTATCTATAATAATAGCATATGTAACGTTATCTTGACTTGCCTTTCGCTCAACAAATGTCTGCAATGCCTCTGTAGGGTTGTCCTCCATTTCGAGTATAGCTTCAGCCTGTTTTGCTATTTCAAATACTTGTTCCTTTGCCTTCTCAATAAGTACTTCTTTGCTTCTATTACTAACAATTGTGGTTATAAATATTGTGTTTGTTATAAATGCCAGTAATAATAAGCCTAACGATAAAAATAAAATCTGTTGTTTAATGCTTTTTGTTTTCATAATATCTCCCCCTTAGTTGTAATGGTACTGTCAAGGATTTTACTTTAATAACCCTTAACAGCCCTTGTTTTTCAATGTTTCTTATATTAAAATCATCCACCCCCTTAAAAAGGGTTAATTCTCTGATTTTTTGCATGAAAAATGGATGACAAATACTTTCTTTATGTTTATAATATCGTTACCACACAACATACAAACAAGAAAGGATGTCATCCATGGTTGATATTATAAACTATTTAACCCTAATAATTCAAGTCCAACAGCAACTTATTTCCTATCTTTGCACTGCAGTAGTGGCTAAATCATTTGTTAAGAAAAAAGACATGCCAATTAATAAGCCTTACCGTAAGTTAATCGTTGATCAGTTACCTGTCTTTGAAAAGATTCAAAAATATGATTACCAAGCGCTTCTAAAGGATCATATGGCTCAATGTGGTAAGCCATTAAAACCTGTTAAGCGCCACGGTGATAACGAAATACCTAATTCTATAAAATGTCTTTGTTGCCTGGCACCCCATGATTATATTTACGATAACAACAAACGCGGACAATATTTGTGCAAAGTTTGTAAGTCAACTTTTAATCTCAAAAACCGCTTTACGAAAGAGATTAATATCCGTTGCCCTCATTGCTCACGTGTACTTGAACCTATCAAAAATCGTAAATTCTTTGACATCTATAAATGTAAGAATAATGACTGTTCTTTTTATCTTAAAAAGCTTGCATCCATGACTAGCGCCGTAAAAAAACAATTTAAGGAAAGACCTCATAGCTTCAAGGTGCGTTACATTTTCAGAGCCTTTAATATCCACTTCAAACCATTGTCTAGAGGCCCGAAAACACCTGTGTCTCTGCCTAAAATATATGTGTCACCACATACTTTAGGCCTTGTGCTAACCTACTTTGTTAACTACGGGCTATCATCTCGCAAAACAGCTTCTATCATGGAAGATATCCACGGTGTGAAAATCTCACACCAGTCCATTATTAACTACGCTAATAGCGTTGCCGTTATTGTTAAACCCTTTGTAGATGGCTATCCTTACGAGCTTTCTGATGCTTTTTGTGGTGATGAAACCTACATCAGAGTCAATGGTAAATGGCACTATATTTTCTTTTTCTTTGATGCCGTAAAGAAGATTATTCTTTCTTACCATGTCTCACCTAACCGTGATACCCCTTCAGCCATCGTTGCCATTGATGATGTTTTACTAAAGCTTCGTGAGATTCCTAAAAACTTAAACTTTGTTGTTGATGGGAATCCAATCTATCTTTTAGCCCAGCATTTCTTCGCCCAACATAATATCTTCTTCGATGTTACGCAGGTTATTGGCCTAGCCAATGCTGATTCTGTCTCATCCGAATATCGTCCTTTGAAGCAGATCATCGAACGCTTAAACCGCACATTTAAAGGCAACTACCGGACAACAACAGGGTTTCAAACACCCTCAGGCTCCGTTACTTTTGTTACACTATTTGTGGCGTATTTCAACTTCTTAAGGCCTCATTCTTCTCTTGAGAGAAATGTACCTGTTGTTGTTCCAGAGCTTTCTAAGCTTGATAACATGCCAGCTAGGTGGTGTAAACTGATTCAGTTATCAGAAACATATATTTATAACCAAACAGCCTAATATATGTTTTCAGAGCCTAATCAAATATCTAGGCACATAGTGCTTGGCAACGCGAACCCTTGACTTACAGTGTTTTCCAAATGGTACACTTAAATTTCTAGGGCTATTTAGCATGCTCTAGCATATGTTTTCGTCGCCCTATCATCTTTCGTATACCATTTGGACGCTGTTAGTCAAGGGCAAGAACGGGTCATTCGAGACGAATGGGCTGCTTAAAATCTATTCTTAAGTTTTCATAGAACTTTTGACACTACCGTTGTAATTTTACATTTTTGTAGCCTTGTATGCATTATATCACAATTCTCCCCATTGGTCATGAATCTCTAGTCAAACGTTACTGTCAAGTAATCGTTGGCAAAACTTTATCTTTTTTTAACATGCAAATTTAATCCTGAAATTAACAACTATTTTTCTTGCATTTTAAATCTTATCTTCCATATTTATAGTACTCAGATTA
>DUUM01000443.1 GCA_012841565.1 Candidatus Epulonipiscium sp.
AGAAACTACAATCGAAACGATTAAAGCAAATGATAAAATTAGGATTGGTGTCTTTAGCGATAAACCACCCTTTGGATATATAGATTCTAACGGTGATAATCAAGGCTTTGATGTTTATATTGCAAAGCGTTTTGCAAAGGATTTACTAGGTGATGAAAATAAAATTGAATTTGTATTAGTAGAAGCTGCAAGTAGAGTTGAATACTTAGAATCTGATAAGGTTGATATTATCCTAGCAAACTTCACTGTAACAGATGAAAGAAAAGAAAAAGTTGATTTTGCAAATCCTTACATGCAAGTATCTTTAGGTGTCGTTTCTCCTGATGGTGCACTTATTACTGACGTAGAACAACTAAAAGGTCAAAAACTTATTGTCAATAAAGGCACAACAGCTGAAACATATTTTACAGAAAATCATCCTGATATTGAACTACTAAAATATGATCAAAATACCGAAGCATTCCAAGCTTTGCAAGATGGTCGAGGTGTAGCTCTTGCTCATGATAATACTTTATTATTTTCTTGGGCTAGGGAAAACGCTGGATTTACAACTGGCATTGCTACTCTTGGTGGGCTAGATACAATTTCTCCTGCTGTAAGAAGAGGCAATCTTGAGTTACTTAACTGGATTAACGAAGAACTTATAACAATTGGAAAAGAAAACTTTGTCCGCGAAGCTTATGATGCAACATTACTCCCAGCTTATGGGGATGATATTGATCCTGAGGAAATTATTGTTGAAGGTGGAAAGTTAGAAAATTAAATAGGATATAATAAACCCCCAGGGCGTAGTTGTCAACTTACCCTGGGGGTTTTATAATCTTCTGCCATTTCTTGTCTTAATTCCCACACTCAATACTTATCTCATTAAATAATCCTAATAAATCATCAACACTCATATCTTTCTTTTTTTCTTCATCTTTATCTAATATTACCCTTCCCTTATGCATCATAAGAAGCCTATTACCATATTCTACAGCATATCTTAGGTTATGTGTAACCATAATTGTGGTTAGCTGCTTTGCTCGCACAATCTTATCTGTAAGTTCCATAATAGTTTCAGCTGTTTTAGGGTCTAAAGCTGCTGTATGTTCATCTAAAATCAAAAACTCTATTGGTGTCATTGTAGACATTAGTAGTGCCATAGCCTGCCTTTGACCACCAGATAGAGATCCAACTTCCACATTTAATTTATCTTCTAATCCAAGGCCTAGTTGGCTTAAGCTTTCTCTATAGTAATCTATACGTTTTTTATTTGTACTTCGCCTTAGATTAAACATTTTCCCTTAGTTATCTGCAAGAGACATATTTTCTAATATGGTCATATCAGGACAGGTCCCCATGGCTGGGTCTTGGTATACCCTACCTACCTTTTTATATCTAATAAAATCTTTGTGGGGAGTAATATCCTTATCTCCTACTATGATCTGCCCATCTTCTATATCTATGCTTCCACAAATAATATTTAGCATAGAAGTTTTCCCACTTCCATTACTGCCTACGACAGAGACAAAATCTTTGTTATTTATTGCTAAGTTAAAGTTATCAAAAAGGCAGGACTCATTAACAGTGCCTACACTATATATTTTATTAATATTTTTAAGCTCCAACACTTGAACCCCTCCTTTTTTGCTCGCGCCCTATAATTAAAATCAGTAAGAAGAATACAGATGTCACAAGTTTCATATCACTTGCACTTATATCATATGGTATTAATATTTTACATAAGAAGTATGATGTTACTGAAGCAATTATGGTCATTATAATCTTTAAATATCTGTCTTTATTGACATATACAATACTAAGCACAGCCACTACTACTGCAACAATAACCCCAAGACTTACGTCCATTGCTAGAGATATACATAATTTATATAGGATAGACCCTATAATAACGGCAGTTGTAGATTTAACAAAACTTATTTTTCTAAATAAATTGGTGCCTATTATGACAGTTGCAAGACCTATAACCACTGCTCCTGTACCCATTGAAATTTCAAAGAAGCCTTGTTGCTGACTCATTACACTACCTGACAAAGCAACCAGTGCATTTGCTATTACAAGGCCTAAAATCTTTACACTTCCACTATCTTTTGCAAGGGATGTAACCACTACTGGGTTATTCCCTACAGCCCGAAGTAAATATCCTGATCTTGTTTGTAGGTATAAATCCATAAAGATTTTTGCACCTATAGTAACAATTGAAATGATAATTAGGACTTTATATTTTGCAAAAATCTCTGGGTAGATGCTATCTATTACTTTATTGGAAAATATCGTATCCATATTAAATATAGGTAGGTTAGCTTTCCCAGCAATATGAAGGTTTATTGAGTAAAGTGCCGTCATTGTAATAATCCCCGAAAGCAAGTCTCTTACTTGAAATTTTACATGAATAATACCTGTTACAAGACCCGCTATCCCACCGGAGATAAATGCAAAAAGCATTATTATATAGGGGTTATGCCCTAGGGTAAGGGTGGCTATAAAGTTACTATCTGTTTTTGTCATAAGCATCACTGTGATGGCAGCCCCTAAAGGGAAACTGCCATCAACAGTAAGATCTGGAAAGTCCAATATTTTATACGTTATATACACGCCTAGAGCCATTATAGCGTATATCATTCCTTGTTCTAGTATTCCGATTAGTATATCCATTGGTATAAACTCCTCCTATCAGTATCTAAAACTTATAATAGACTATTTTGCAACATCTATTGCCCTTTCTTTAAGAGCTTCCGGTAGTGTAATACCAAGTGCATCCATAACATCACTATTAATGTATAGCATACTTTCTTCTATAATTTCATATGGAATCTCATCTGTAGTTTTTTCACCTTTTAGTATTGTAGCTGCCATTCTACCTGTTTGCTTTCCAAGTTCTATATATTCTAGTCCTTCAGAAGCTATACTACCAAGTTTTACTTGTTCTATTTCACTACCAAACACCGGAATATTCTTTGCATTCGCTTTGTTTAAAATGACCGGAAGTGAGCCTACAACTGTATTGTCTGTAAGATTCGTTATACAATCAACTTGGGACAACAATTTATCTGTTGCTAGAGGGATGTCTGCTGCTACGGAGATTCCCATAGGAACAATTTCAAATCCATAGCTTCCTGAAAGTTCTTTATACTGGGCAATAGTAGATTCTGAGTTTACTTCGCTTGTTGTAAAAAGAATTCCAATTTTCTTTGCCTCAGGTAACATTGCCCTAATTAACTTTAACTGAGCTTCTACTGGGAGTTTATCACTGGTGCCAGTTACATTGCCTTCTGTCAGCATAGCTGCTTCTGGGTCTGTTACTGCTGTAAATACTACTGGGATATCTTTTCCATCTGCTGCGTTAAATGCACTTTGAGCCATAGGAGTTGCAATTGCTGCAATTAAATCAACTTTTTTCCCTACAAAGTTTCCTGCTATTTGATTGGCAATTCCTGTGTCAAACTGAGCATTTTCACTAATAATTGTAAGATTTTCTCCTTCTATCAACCCTTGCTCCGCGAGTCCTTGTATAAATCCTTCTCTACAGTTATCCAGGGAGCCGTGCTCCCCAAATTGACCAATTCCAATTGTAAATTGCTGATCACCAGGTGCAGATGTTTCTGTATTTACTTTTGCTTTGCTATTACATCCTGTAAGGATACCTACCATTATTGTTAAACTTATGATAATATTAAATATCTTTTTCATTGTTATGACCTCCATTTTTTTAATATAAGTATTGATACCATTCTACATTCAAATATTCTGCCACCAGTCACTAATCATAACAATCATCCCCTTTAC
>DUUM01000041.1 GCA_012841565.1 Candidatus Epulonipiscium sp.
AGTAAATAAATCCCTTCCCCCTTTTTCATTGGTAGGTTCATGCCTATATTGGTTACTCCCTTAATACCCCCTTGTCTGAGATACTGGACATAATCTGCCCCCCTTGGAGCCCCTAAAACTCTAGCCATGGCTCCTAAAACGTCTTTTTTTATAGCCATACTACTCGGATTAATCACTCCATTTATTCCAAAGAAATCAGTTAGTTGATATCTGGCAATTAAGTTGTTTGCCCCACTAAGACCAGGGATAACAGGCATGGTAATCCTTTGGCCTTTAAATGCATAAGTCCCTGCCTTGGTTGCTTCTAGTCCGTATCCGCTAGCCACGTTAAATGTGGGCAGTTCTATATCTTGCCAGCCTAATAGATAACCCTGAGCGATAGCGTTACCTTCCGTTATAGCCATAATAAGCATAGGCTTATTCCAGCTGTCTATGGAGATAGCTCTACTAGTATTTCTTTTTAAAATATTTCTAACATCTCTTTGGTGATTTTATTCAATTATACCTATAGAATAATCAATGATACTATCTAAATCTTCATTTGTAATTCTCCCTCTTTCCAGGGCTCTTTCCAGTTCACCTATGAACCTTGTTTTTTCACTGTTAATTTCCTTATTTAAAGCAATCATCATATCATCATCTAAAAATAGATCTTCTTCTGTCAGTTTAACTAAATCAATGTCAACGATTATCTTAGGTGTTAAAAATCCATCTGTCCCTAAACTTGTTACTTGTGGTATTTGCCTAAAGTAGAAAGCTACATAGTAATCTTTAATTCGTTTTTTACCTATATCTTCAAGTGCTACTTTAAGCTCTTCAAGTTCAGTTGTTATGGTTGAAGGCCTAACAGAGTAGGTCACATTTCCTTGTTTAATTTCAAAACTCGTTTGATTTAGGTTTGCACTTGCTATCACACTTGCTGGCATATAATAGGTAAAATCTGTAACACCTTCTCTTATGGCTAATGGATATGTCCTTAGGCTACTTATTTCTGGGATGATATAATTACTACGGTACTTTATGGAAAACTCATTGCTTCCATCTTCCAATGTCCAATATGGTTTTCTACGAAGTGCCTCTACTTTATCTTCAAAGTACTTTAAATACTCCTCAAATTTATCATCTTTATCTTGCTGATCTTGATCAAAATGGGTTCTTGTGGTTACTCTATCAGAGTATAGGGACTTAGAATATTGCCCATTAACCGCATCAACTACTTTATCAATGATACGAACCTTTATATCATATCTTGTTCCTGGTTTTACACCACTAATTTTATAAACAAAGTGACTATATCCTGTTGGCGTATCTTTATCATCTTCTTTTGATGTAAGACGGATCGCGAAATAATCTAATCGATAATCTTCATCTAGCTCTCCTTGAACTGCAATATCAAAATCATATTCACTTGGAATCTGGGCACTTTTGGGGGTAGGAGCTAAAAAACTAATAACTATTTCCCTTTTAGGGTCATGGGCATAAGCATCTGTGTTTTCAACCTTTAATCCAATTGGCCTTTGAACAGGATCTGTTGTTACTGGAATACCTACCCAAGAAGAATATACTTCTTCCCCTTCTACTACTAATACAGTACGCACATAGTAGTAGTAGAGCTTGTTTGGACTTAAATCTTCATTTTCTAGCTGCAACCTATTACTTCGCTGCTGAGGAATCGCTTCTTTCCAGGTATCCGTATTTTTTTCATATTGATCTATAAAAGGATTTTTAGTATGCCACGCTTCTATCTCACCTTTTGTATCATTGCTTATGAGCTTTTTAATAGAAATCAACCTGCTATCTTCTTCTTTAGCTAGTTGCCTAGAATCAACACGTGCCACTTCATAGTAAAGTTCTTACCCTTCTTGTTTACTATAATCAGGTGCTTTCCACCCAATGCTAGCGGTTGTGTTATTAGGCTGATCTATAATAGTTAATGCCTCTGGTACTGGCGGGACTCTTTCCCCAGGCTCGGGTTCACTTGGCTTGGTATAAGTGGTAAAACTATGTTCCTTAGAAAAAACAGAGTATCTTGGGTCTAATGGTTTTCCATCATTATCTTGAAGATCAAGTCTAACCCTTATTTTGCTATAGTAAACCTGGTTTGCATCTAAGCCTTCTAGAACAATATTATTCATTCCTGTACTTGTTGAGCCGTCATAATCTAAGCGGATAGCTCCTCCTCTGCGCAAGACTTCAATATCCTCTTCTAATGGATACTCTTTTGTCATATGAAGATTAATGGCTGATGGTGTAGTATTAACTAAGTCCGACTCTTCTATATTTTTCTTTTGATTCTTTTGATATAGATAAACCTGATAGACACCTTGATTATTATCTCTAATAGATAAATTTAATGGGTCCAGCATTTGCTTAATATATCTTGCTAAATCTACATTTCCCCATGAAAAAGATTGTCTAATCCTGTTTAAGCTTACCTCATCTAATAAGTTATTAGATTCTATTTTTGTTGGGACTGGTATCACTTCTTCTAAGGGGCTAATGGTAATAGGTTTTGGATTAGACTCATTACTAATACCCATTACAATAGCTGATCCCGTAGTTATTTCCGGCTCATATAGCGCCCTCATGGTTAAGTAATATATCCCTGGCACTTCCTTATCAACAAGTTTATTATCAACATTATCTAGGTCTAATTCTGGATACTTTTCTTTATTTTCATCGTAATCATCTGGCATATTTATAATTTGTTCCCAGCCATCTTGTCCTTGATTTTTCAAGACTACATTTTCCATTGTAAATGTGTTTCTGGAAGGGTTATATCTCTTCTCTTTTAGGTTTTTACCTGCTGTTCCAGCATATGGATCAACATTAATTAATGTATCTTCACCGGTGCTATGGGCGCTTACTTTAAAAACTTTAATTAATGCACCTGTGTCTTTACTAGCTTCCGCTTCCTGGTGTAGCCATAGTTCATAATAAATATTCCCCTTGTCAAGAAGCCCATCTAAGATCCTATCTTGGGATGAGTTTCTAGGTGCGCTCCATGTCAAATCAAAGCCAATAGTTGCTGGTTGATCTCCTAATTTCTCTGGTGGAACGGCATAAATATTGTCAATGCTTTGAATGTTTGGAGTTGGTGGTGGTATTGTTAAATCTTCTTTGGGTTTATAATGTAATTTCTGTGAATACATTGTACCTTGGCTATACTGCACAGTTATTCTATAATACCGATTATCATCTGTAGCAGCAAATGGCACCGGAATTCTAATAGGCGTATTATCATCAATACTGGTGGGCATATACTTATGTTCTACCAAGGTTGTCCAGGTAGCATTATCCATTGAAACTTCCACAGCATAGGTAAATTCTGTGGTTTCTGTACCCCTATATGGTTCTACTTCAATATAAGCATCTTGTAGACTTGATCTTTCAATTTTGTATTTTAAATATGTATATCTTCCTATATCATCATCTTTCCCTTTAGCTATAGGACTAAAGAGCCCTAGGCTTTGGTTCTCATCTTTCTTTTTTAATGCTAGGTCTACTACTTTAAAAATGGAACTAGCTTGTAAAGCTTCCCACTTTACAATATTTTCGTCCCCCATATCATCTTCTGCTAAATACAATATGTAGGTACTGTTTTCCTTATCATAAAGTAATTTTTTTTCTTCATTATCTAATCCTGTAATTGTCGAATTCTCCTCTAGGCTAAATGATAATAGGGCAGATACATCTGTTAAGTCTATAATATTTAAATTTGCCTCCAAGTTTTTGGCAACATCAGAATCAATTTCTTCAAACTTAAATTCGTCTGAATCTTTATCAAAACTTCTAGGCCGTTTAAATTCTACTTTAATACCTGGGCTAGAACCTGGATGCTCATGCTCTACTCCAGGCATTTCTATAGTGTCCTTATTTAAGATCTCTCTCTTTTCTATCATCTCTCCATTTTCTATCTCAATATGAATTGGTGATATTTTATATTCTTCTAATCCTGCTAGCACTTCTATTTTATCCGACTGGTTTACCTTTAAATCTTCATTTTTTAATTCAAATGGCGTAATATTCCCTTGTTTAATATTATTTGTTTGGACATATACGGTATCAGTGTCACTCCACCTAAACCGGATTTCCATTTTAGGACCCACAAGGATACTCCCACCTGGGTAGGTACTTCCCTTTTGCAAGGGTATAACCTCATCATTACTCATCTCTATCCAGTTGCCTGTATCCATATTGAATCTTTGGTATACCTTATCTATTTCTTCTGATTCATCAAAAACCTTCACATCTACAGTTGCTGTATTGCCCAAATCCTCTCTTTTAAATGTAAGTTCTACCCTTTCAGCTCCACCTAAGCCGTCCTCATCTTCCACAAAATACTCTAATATATAGGAACCGGCTGCTCCTCCTACTTTCCAGCTAACCAAGGCCTCTTGTTCACCTATCTTAATATCATTTACTACAAGCCCACGACTTAAGCTTTTGCCTTGTTCCCATTTTAAACCATAAAGGTCTCCTGTTTGGGCATATGTAACAGTGCTCGCCACTGGAACTACCATTTGTAAAAATATACTTGCCGATATTATTAATGAGATCATCTTTTTCATATATGTCGACTCCTTTATAGATGTTATAAGTTGGTATGGCTTTCTATGTATATCGGCAAATCCATCTCCAAATATTAGGGACGGTTAACAAATATTCATAACAAATATAGCCCTAGACTAAAGTCTAAAACACGCCCTTCCCATATTCGACTCAGCACCTCTTGCAAAGGTTAAAAACAAGGCTCATATATATCCGACTCAGCATCTCTTGCAAGGAGCGCAAAGGATGCTTCGTTGGATATTGATGAGCCTTGTTTTTGTATAGGTTTCGGCTAGGTGAGAAGGGCGCTAAGGGCAATGATGGATCCTGAATATAGATATGTTTTGTTCTTATGTTATCCTATATCAATTTGTTAACCGTCCCCCTGCGGAAGCGTAGAAAAGGACTGTTAAAAAAAACAGTAGGGGGTTGTAATATCAAAACTGAAGAGGACTACATAAAAATAAGACATAGATGCTCAGAGAGGTAGCCTTTGCGATTTTTGCAAGAGCTACCGAGTCGAGCATCTATGTCTTGTTTTGGGTCTTCGGCCTTTTCTACCGTCTTCCTGCTTCTATGCGAACTAAAGCTTTTTTAAGTGCTATTTCAGCCCTTAGAACATTATGTTCTTCTTTATGCTCTAGTCTTTCTAGCGCACGTTTTTTGGCCTGCTCTGCCCGGGCCATATCAATTTCTTCTGGCCACTCGGCTGCATCTGTTAGAATCCTTACCCGATCTGGCTCTACTTCTGCAAATCCACTCATAATGGTTGCTTTACGTTCTTTGCCATCTTGCTTAAAACGCATAATTCCATAACTAAGTGTTGCTACAACAGGTTCATGATTAGGGAGAATCCCCATGTCACCTGTACTAGCACGGAAAATCACCATATCAACCATTTCATCACATAGAGTCCGGGTCGGAGTAACGATTTGTAGTTTAAGCTTTTTTTCTGCCATTTCATTCACCTACAATATTTTTGCTTTTTCAATGGCATCTTCAATGGTTCCTACCATAAGAAAAGCATTTTCTGGTAATTCATCATGAATACCTTCAAGTATTTCTTTAAAGCCTCTAATTGTATCTTGAACGGATACATATCTTCCTTCCATTCCTGTAAATGCTTCTGCAACAAAGAATGGTTGAGAAAGGAATCGTTGGATCTTACGAGCACGGCTAACGACTAACTTATCTGTTTCAGGTAACTCATCCATTCCTAAAATTGTAATAATATCTTGAAGTTCCTTATACCTTTGAAGTATTTCTTGAACTTCACGTGCTACGTTATAATGATCTTCCCCTACCACTTGAGGATCCAGCATACGAGAAGTTGAATCTAGTGGATCTACAGCTGGATAAATTCCTTGTTCTACAATGGAACGTGATAATACGGTTGTTGCATCAAGGTGAGCAAATGTTGTTGCTGGTGCAGGGTCTGTTAAGTCATCCGCTGGCACATAAACAGCTTGCACAGATGTGATAGATCCCTGCTGGGTTGATGTAATACGTTCTTGAAGCATGCCTACCTCTGTTGCTAAAGTAGGCTGATAACCTACTGCACTTGGTACCCTACCAAGAAGGGCTGATACTTCAGAACCTGCTTGTATAAATCTAAAAATATTATCAATAAAAAGTAGTACGTCTTGTCCTGATTCATCTCTAAAATATTCAGCCATCGTGAGCCCTGTTAAGGCAACACGCATACGGGCGCCTGGTGGCTCATTCATTTGTCCAAATACCATGGTTGTTTTATCAAGTACTCCTGATTCTTGCATTTCATAATACAGGTCATTTCCTTCACGAGTCCGTTCTCCTACCCCTGCAAATACTGAAAATCCACCATGCTCTGTAGCGATATTACGAATTAACTCTTGAATTAAAACTGTTTTACCTACACCTGCACCACCAAAAAGACCAATTTTACCACCTTTTAAGTAAGGGCAAAGTAAATCAACGACTTTAATACCTGTTTCTAAAATCGTTGTGTCTGTTGCTTGCTCTTCAAAGGTAGGAGGATCTCTATGAATAGACCACTTCTCCCCTTCTAGATCATCTTTCCCATCAATCGCATTTCCTGTTACATTAAAAATACGACCAAGGGTTGCATTCCCTACAGGTACCATAATAGGGGACCCTGTATCAATGGCTTCTGTTCCTCTTACTAACCCATCTGTTGCTGACATTGCAATACAACGTACCACATCATCCCCTAGATGCTGAGCCACTTCTACAACCAGTGTCTCCTGACCATCTCTTGGAATTTCAATAGCGTTGTAAAGCTCTGGCAGGTTGTCGGATAAAAATCTAATATCAAGAACAGCACCGATGATCTGTACGATATGTCCGATGTTTTTTGCCATGGACTTTTTCACTCCTTCTATTTCACCAAAAATCTACTTAAGCGCTTCTGCGCCACCTACGATTTCGGATAATTCTTGTGTTATTGCATCTTGACGTGCACGATTATATTGAATCGATAAGTCTTCTATCATTTCTTCTGCATTATCTGTAGCAGCACTCATAGCAGCCTGACGAG
>DUUM01000444.1 GCA_012841565.1 Candidatus Epulonipiscium sp.
AAGATTTATGTGTTAACAATCCAAAACAAAAAACAGTCTTAAGATGTTCAAGGAGGTAAGAAATGCATAAAGTATCACATGATCCCAAGCAGTATATTCGTGGATTGCAGCAACTTCTAGTATCTGATAAAAAGAAAATTGCTTTTTTATTTGGGGCAGGTACATCCCTAGGCAAGAAAAACTTACAATCAATAACAATACCAGCTATGTCAAGGTTAACAAAAGAAATTGGGGAAGCCCTATGCGCAAATAACAAATTCCAGATTGCTTTAGAGGAAATTAAGGTTGAAATAGGCAGCGAAGAATATAACATAGAAACACTACTATCTAATATTGAACAGAAAAAACATATTATAGGCAAAGGGAAATTAAATGGTTTAGAAAAACCAGAGTTTGAGTGTTTACTAAGAGCTGTTAAAAATCAGGTTAGGAAGAAAGTTAGTGCCCATGAGCACATACTTAAAGGTAAAGGGATTGATAATTTAATACATGTTGATTTTGCAGAGTGGATTGGTCGTGCAGATCGAATAAATGGGATAGAAGTTTTTACGACTAATTATGATTATCTTTTTGAACTAGGGTTGGAAGAGAAGAACATCCCATATTATGATGGGTTTACGGGGAGTTATATGCCTTTTTTTAACTCTCAATCTGTAGAGGACCTATATTTTCTTCCCAAACAGACAAAGCTATGGAAAATACATGGGTCGTTGGGATGGCAGTTAGATGAAGAGAGGAAAAAGGTCTTGCGAAAGGATTCTGATAGTAATGATATTTTAATTTATCCCTCAATATTAAAATATGCTGACTCTAGAAAACAACCATACGTAGCACTTATAGATAGATTAACAAAGTTTTTAAAGGAACCAGATACTATATTGATTACTTGTGGATATTCTTTTTCGGATGAACATATCAATGAACGAATATTAACGGCATTAAAATCAAATACAACTGCTCATGTTTATGGATTATATTATGATAGAATTTGGAGAAAAGATAAAGATCCTAGTTACGGATTAACACCTGACTCAAAGATAGCAAAAATGGCGGCGGAAACTAGTAAGATTACTATCCTGGGTTGCCGCAATGCAGTTATTGGATCACAATATGGAACGTGGAAATTAACAAATGAGCCTAATTGTGATGACACAATAGAGATTACTCTTTATTTTGATGAAGATGCTCCGTTTAATATTACGGATGAAATGAATACAATAAAAAAGGGTAAGGAACTTTGGACGGGTGAGGGAGAGTTAGTAATCCCTGACTTTGCTAAATTTGTTGCATTTTTAAAATCCGTTATTCCTAATAGTGAGTTAGTTGGGGAGGGACAAATATAATGAATCCCTTTCAAACTGAGATAGGAAAAATAGTTAGTGCTAGTGGAAACACTATTACAGCAGAACTTTCAGATAATATGAAATCAAACATGGCTGTTATTGACGGTGTTGTTTACCGTATAGGTCAGATAGGTTCGTTTTTAAAAATCCCCCTAGGTTACACTAACTTGTATGGTATCGTAACACAAATTGGTGCAGCAGCAATACCGGAGAACATTAAAGATGTTATAGATCAAGATTATTCCATGCTAGGAAATCGACAATGGGTTAGTATGGTTCTTGTAGGTGAGCAAACTGGAAATAGATTTGAAAGGGGGGTTTCCCAATCACCTACTACAGGCGACAAGGTACATTTAGTTACGATTAAGGATTTAGATATTATTTATGGAGGTTACAATGAAAAAAACTCAATAACCCTGGGAAATATCAGTGTATCAGAAAGTTTAGATGCAAAAGTAGACCTTGATAAGTTAGTATCTAGGCACTGCGCTATACTTGGTTCAACTGGTAGTGGGAAATCAAATACAGTTGGTGTTGTTCTAAATGCAATTGCTGACAAGAATTTTAAGAGCTCACGTATCCTTGTAATAGATCCACATGGGGAATATAATAGTGTGCTTGAAAAAAGAAGTAATGTATATAAGATTAGGGGCAAAACCATAGAAAATCAAAAAGAGTTGCATATCCCTTTCTGGGCATTACCATTTAATGAATTAATAAGTATTTTTTCAGCTTCTTTAACAGAACAAAATAAAGATTATATTAGAACAAAAGTATATGAGGCAAAGTTAGAGGCTATAGAAAAACAAAAAATTAACATTGAGCGAGAGTTAGTTACAGCGGATACACCGATACCCTTTAGCTTAAAAAAACTGTGGTTTGAGCTAGATGATTTCGAAAGGAAAACATATAAATTAGATAGGATTACAGAATGCATCATAAGATCAGGAGATGCAGAAAAACTAATCTCAAGCGAGTATGAAAATCCGGGTTTAGGT
>DUUM01000445.1 GCA_012841565.1 Candidatus Epulonipiscium sp.
AGCTTTCAAGTCTTCTTGAGATGATGTTTATTTCATCTACTTTGTTTTTAACTTCAAAATTAAGATCTCTTTGATATTTTTCCAGAGAGCTTGCTGTACCGTTAAAGTACTGGGTGAAGCTCTTCATGTTTTGCATTAAAGCAACTTTTCTTTCTCCTTCGTCAGGAATCTTAGACAAATCATCTAAACTATCAAAAAAGTCGTTAAATATAGATGTAAAGCCTACCTCACTTGGCTCTCCAAAAACACCTTCTATTAACGCCAGTTGTTCAGACTTGACTCTATATTCACCTAGTATAGGTTTTTGGGCCCACATTTTTGTATCTAAATAAGAGTTTCTTATTCTTTCAATTCCTGTTACATTAACACCTGTTCCTACCATTCCGATGCCGGCATTTGGCAAAGCCTTGCCTGCTTGTTGCGTAATCACTTGCCTAGAGTATCCTACTGTATTGGCATTGGTAATGTTATTTGAGGTTACACTTAAACCTTGCTGGGCTGCAAATAAGCCATAGGAACCGATGTTAAATTCAAAAAATGATGCTCTCATGTGTATCCTCCTATCTTCCCATTCTATTAATAACCGTATCCATCATGCCGTCTAGTACGGTTATCATACGTGCTGCTGCATTGTATGAGTATTGGTATTTCATCATATTGGTCATTTCTTCGTCTGTTGACACGCCACCCATAGATTGTCTACTATTATCAATGTCGCCTATTAAAATTACTTTTTCCTCTGCCCGGCCTGTTGCTTCTTTACCTTCTGCCCCTAACTCAGCAATCAGTTCTGAATAAAATGCTCTAAATGTAGCATTTTTACTTAAGGGACTTGAATCTTCTCCATCTGTAAACCACTGTCTACCTTCGTTCCACTTTGTTAATAAGTCTTCTATGACCTGGGTATCGCTTTCATCTCCTGTCATGGAAGTTGGAAGGTAGTTATACCCCCCACTTTCTAAAAGTTTAGGATTGATTTGAATGTTACCTGCCCCCATACCTGCCGTAGGATCTGTGGGGTCTGTAGGCCTAATGGCTATAAAGAGTAGGGTCCCTTTAACGCCTTCGGCGACTCCTTGCCCCCAAGGCCACGTTGTATCATCCGTTGGATCTGTTGGATTAAGTGGATTAGTTGGCCTAAACACACCATTAACCGTCTCTGCTAGGCTTTTAACAAAAATATCAAATTTCTTTTGTATTTTGGGGATTAAATAGGCATTTGCATCACTATCAACAGATAGGTTACTATTAATAGCAATTTTCTCCCAGTCTGTGTCACTATCTGCTGGTCCATTTCCTCTCATCATCATAAGAGATTTTAATTTTCCGTTGTCTCTTCCAGCAATTGACGTAGCTGCCCTATCCATTCGGTATACAGGTGTCCCTAGATCCTTCCATATTGGTTTGATAAAGGGACTTCCTAGCTCGTCGGCCTGGGTTGTTGTCATTTCTGCCCGAAATTGCTTATCCACTAGGGTAATCCCTTCGCCAGTTACAATAACCCTTCCATCTCTTTCTTCTCTATATTGAATCTCCATAATGGAAGATAATTCATCTAAAAAAAGGTTCCTTTGATCTCTTAGGTCATTGGCACGATCTCCATTTATTTCATAATAAGCAATGCTTTCGTTTAAACTTTGAATATTTTTTGTAAGATTGTTAACATTCCTTACGGTATCTTTAATCTGGGTATTAAGGTTGTTTTGATATTCTACTAATTGGCTTTGTATATGATTGGCTTGTTTTACAAATACATCCGCGCTTTGAATAAATGCCATGCGTTCTTCGATTCCTGATGGATTGGTTGCAAGTTTTTGGGTTTGGCTCCAAAAATCATTAATGGTCTTACTTAGGGCCTCACCGTGGGGCTCACCAAAAATTGTTTCCATTTCATCTATGGCTTCTTTTTTAACTGAATAATAGCTAAGTACGGAGTTTTCAGTGCGAAATCTACGGTCTGCAAATTCATCTCTAATTTGACGTAT
>DUUM01000042.1 GCA_012841565.1 Candidatus Epulonipiscium sp.
AATGCTAGTACCTTCAATGCCACTAAATCCTCTTCCTAAAGAGATATTTTCCAAGCCCGGAGCATCAAACTCAAATTCTGGATTTTCCAACTTTATTGTTATAGTTCGATCTTCTTTCGTACTCCAGGAGCTAAGTTGACCTGAATACAATTCTTCAATACTGATAGGTGATATAGTACCTTTTGTATAGAATATAGGTACATTTGCATTATCTATCTTTACGGAAGCCTTTTCTGCGTCTGAAACTGCAAACAAATGTTTTGTGTTACTGATGGTTGAATCAAACTTTTCAACCATAACTGCGGCTTCTTTACCTGTAACCTTCACTGCCATTGGGAATGTAAATTTAAAGCTTTCATCTGAATGTATTTTTGGATCTATAGTGATTAAATTTGATCCGGGTTCATTTCCTGTTACTGTTGATAAATCTTTCTCTGGTATATTTTCATCTAGTAGTCTAATAACTAATCTTTTGTTATTTTCTCTATAAGCTTCAAATACGTAAGATTTTTCTGAATCTGAGTTTTTAGATACAAAGTTGAATTTTTTATCAACCTTTTCGCCGGCAACTACCTTCTGGGCCGCATCACCTACTGGAAAACGTTTGACTAAATTATCAGCATCATCCTCGTTAACTCCTAACCACTCTGCACCATCTAACTCTAGGTAAAATGATTGGGCTGTTGTTAACACGTCCTTCATTTCAATATGCAATATTGGTTCTTCTCCCGCTTTCAGTGTAGTTCCTTCTTTAACTGCTACCGTTTCGCTAACTCTGTTTGTTGATGCTGCTGACACTGTCGATGGCATTACTCCAGACACGATGATACTAATAAGTAACAATGCAAGACTCTTTCTTTTCTTCATTTATAAACCTCTCCTTCATATCCTAATTATGTGAAATTATACTAAGGTCATATTATATCATATTTCGCAGAAATTAGATATAATATGACCTATTTACAAACCGAGAGCCGTTGCATCGGAATTAAGATGCAACGGCTCTGTTTCAAGATTCGTCAATGAAATTTATCAATTCTTCATTAAACTTTTCTCGCTGGTCATAGAATGATCCATGCCCGCTATATTGAAATGGTATAAGCTTGGAATTTTTAATACTTTGTTTTTGCACTTCACTTAGCTTAAATGGAACAACTTTGTCATGAATACCATGAATAATTAAGGTTGGAACATTGATTGTGCTTAAATCAAAAAACAATTCTTCCTGTAACCAGGTATTTGCAATGGCAGCAGTTGCCCATCCTGCTGCTTGAAATCCTAATTGGATGAACCAGCTAGAAAATGGCTCAGTTATATGCTGAAAGAAAAATATATCTCCAAAGTCACTTAGCATTTGAGGGCGATCAGCATAGGTTCCCTCAATAATCTTAGTTACAACTTCCTTCTCTAGACCATAGGGGAAATTAGGACGTTGAATCAGACTA
The DNA here is from genome assembly GCA_012841565.1 of Candidatus Epulonipiscium sp. Next base: position 1,446 of record DUUM01000042.1, read on the forward strand.
GGCGCTGCTGCTGCAAAAAGAGCAAGCTTTGATACTCCATATCCATGGTGTCTAGCCATATATCGAATAGCAATTGCTCCACCTGTTGAATGGCCTGCTAATATAAAGTTTTTTAATTTTAGCATCTCAACTACAGTTCGAACATCATCTGATAATCTATTGTAATCATATCCTGTGAAAGGTTTATCTGATTTGCCAAATCCCCTTTGATCTATGCCTATACATCTGTACCCACATTTAGGCAGCTGATTGAATTGATATTCAAATAAATTATGGTTTCCTGGCCAACCATGCAAAAACACAATTGTCTGATTGCCCTGTTGGTTAAGGTCTTCTACGTAAACTTTTACATTTGGCTCTACTGGAATATAATATCCTATAAAAACCCCTCCAATAATTCAATAATCATGTTACTATATTATTCCTCGAAACACATGATTATGAATGATATCCTGTATGATTTCTTAGGCTCACCTTCAATCATAAATCTAGCGCTCCTAAGATTGTGCGTGGAAATGAACTTTTTGTTTGGTATAATACTCTTATACATGCAAGGGGTGAGAAAATGAAAGATAAGCTTTTAATTAAAAAAGCGAAAAAAGGAGATAAAGAGGCTCTATTAAGCTTGGTTATGAACCAAAAGGCAGACTACTATAAATTGGCCTATAGCTATATGAAAAATAAAGATGACTCATTAGATGCCATGCAAGACATGATTGTTATTCTTTATCAAAAGATCTATACACTTAAAAAAGATGAAGCCTTTTACTCTTGGAGTAAAACAATCTTAGTTAATTGTTGTAAGAAAATACTTAGAGATTATAAAAAGTTAGTTTCTATTGATGATATAGAGGAAGTCTCTTACGAAATGGATGAAAGTTTTGAAGAAAAACTTGTTTTAGACAAATATTTAGCAAAACTAAATCCTATACACGAAGAGGTAATTAGACTCAAGTATATTGTAGACCTAGATTACAATTCCATTGCTAACTTATTAGAAATACCACTTGGCACCGTAAAATCAAGAATCCATGCAGCTATGACCATTCTAAAAAATTCTATGAAAGGAGATCATTTAAATGACTAATATAGATAGGGATTTAAATAATATGAAAAAAGAATTTGATAATCTAAAGGTTCC
>DUUM01000446.1 GCA_012841565.1 Candidatus Epulonipiscium sp.
ATTCATTATACTATCTAGGAAAGCAATGATATTCCCTGATTTATAGGAACAATAATTCCGCCATGCCTGGGGAAGCTCTGCTTGAATTACCTGTGATGTATAGGTCGTAAACAGTGCATAAGTAAACTTTGATAAGGTTGGCGAAACATCTGTATATCCAAATGTTTCCTCACACATTTCCCAGAAAGGATTAAGTAAGTCATATTTCTTAAATTCAGCTAAATACTTATTATCCTCTAATTCACCCTCTGTGATAACAGTTCTTGCAATTTCTTCAAAAGAAACAATCTTGGTCCTGCATAGTACGCTCATTAGGGCTGTTTCTATCACCTGTTTATTAAAATTCTCAATCTCAAGATCATAGAATCTTTGTGTTCTATCTTTTGCACCAAAGAACTTAATATACTGCTGCAACACAGGTTTATATCTCTCATCTATGCCTAAATCAAGAGCAAGTAATGATGCTCTATCTGCAAAAAACTCTTTGGAGTAGCGGATTGTATCCGCAAGATGGTTGTCCTTAAGTGCCGGCTTTGGAAAAGGCGCATATATTAAGTAGTTAGTTGTTGTATCTTCACGCTCTAAGAAATATTTGGTATGAAACTGATTATCACTCTCTAGTTTTAATATCTTTGCATTCTGAAGCTCTATGGTTTCTATATCTGATATAAATTCTGCGTTTGCATCATACCAAAAAACCAGCTTGCGTATATCAGAAGAAAATTCACTGTTAAGTTTATCTGTTATTTGTTTTAAGCTTAGTTCTGCCACGTTAAAATCACCTAATTTCTAAATTTACTTTCTTGTGAGTGCCAACTTATATTTTTGCAAGAATAACAAGTTTCTTGCCATCTTGTCCTGTTTGAACCTTTTCATAATTAACCTTAACACCATCATCAAGATCTATGTCTATACGGCTAAGAGCAATATGGGCAATTTTTTCATCGTATTCTTTGGTCTCTTTCAATTGTTTAACAAGCTTTTCTTTTCGTTTCTCTGCCTGAGCTATTTCACGGGCCTGAGTACTATTTTCGACCATATCTTGCATACGATCAATTTCACTTGCATAGATTTTCTGCATTTCATGAAGATAGTCTACACGAACTGTTCCTGTTGTATCAGCATTATAACGGTGCATATAAATAAGTGCTTTAAATCCATCTTGCCTACCACTGTCATATAACCAATAGATAGGACGTTTCTTGTAAATCTTCACATGATCCTTAAAGAAATCTTTTATAAAGTAGTTGCGAATGATCTCCCTTGAAGTATCTCCTTTATTTCCAAGTGCCTTTGCTATGAAATCTAGATTTTCTTCAAGGGTTTCAGCCCCGTAAACTTTCTTTACAAATGCAACAAATAAACCAACTATATCCTCTTCAAGGTATTCCTCATCAGTAATTGGAATACAGTTATCTTTATTAGGTATAAAGGTGGTGTATTGGTTATCATTCCAATCACCTCCTGCATAAGCAAGACCTTCTACATCAAGTGAATACCGCCCAAACATACAGCCAACCGCGTACGATACAAAACTTCTAATATCCCTTTGAAGGTCTGCCTTGCGAACAGTTACATCCCTATCTTCTATCTCGGGAGTAAGTTCACCTTGTAAGCCGTATATTTCTATGAAGATACGGTTTAGTTCTTCTTCGTTGGCTTTTAGCCCAGTGAAACGTTCATTACAATCAAAAGCCCATTCATTATAAGCATCTTCTATATAAGCTGTCTCATGCCCATCCTCAGCGGTTACACCGTGACATAATAAAACAATTGGATGCCTTGCAAAGTCCCATGAATTTTCAAAAAAGTCCCAATCAGTTTTGGATATTGAAATACATTGCTTTGCAATACCGGGCAGAGCTACATTGCGCTCATCTTTTAGATAAGGAAGTGAGATTATGTTCATCACCTGATAGTTAATTGTTGGGTTTGTTATATCAAAAAATAATTGTGCAACTTTTGAA
>DUUM01000447.1 GCA_012841565.1 Candidatus Epulonipiscium sp.
CCAATTCTATCATTTGGATACATTGCATTTACAAAACTACGCGCGGCATGTTTTGCATTAGCAATAGGTGTCCCACCCATACTTCCAGAACTGTCTAACACTAAGGCTATATCATAATAGCTTGCAGGTATCTGTGGATGAGTTGGCGTCCTATAATCTAAGGATGTATTCCACGCCTTATACCACTCCTGCCTATTGACGACAAGATACGTACTAAAGTGATTCGTTACTACACTTACAGTATTATTTTCTTCATCAACAACACTTTCTTTATCTAATATTTCATACCATTCTTTTTCCTCATCATACCACATAATGCATAAATCCTCTTCTGCTATATCGCCTAAAAGGGTTTCATCATAATGAAAGGTAATGGTTGCTGTATCAAATTCTGAAGTGGTATTAATATCTACAGGAACCCCTACCAAGCCTACTACATCTGTTGATAACATATCTATGTTGTAAAGGTTTTCTATAGACGTTGTCTTTTGCAAATTGCCATTTCCTTTAAAAGCTACGGATACTTTAGTTATTTCTGGCTTTTCCTGCTCAGTAATAATTTCTTCATATTCTTGATATGTTTTTTCGTCCCCATCTAAGATACCATTTCCATTTGTATCAGGATTAAGAGGATCAAATCCAAATAAAATTTCATCCCCATCTTCAAGACCATCATTATCTGTATCAGCCTTTAATGGATCGGTTCCATACACATAAACCTCATCATAATCCGTTAACCCATCAAAGTCTGTGTCCTCATTATGTGGGTCCGTTTCTAATTCATATTCTTCAATATTAGTAAGACCATCCTCGTCAAAATCTTCATCCCCATCTTCTATACCATTATCATCAGTATCTTTTTTTAATGGATCGGTTCCAAGGACACAGTACTCATAACCATCTGGCAATCCATCCCCATCTGTATCTACACTATATGGATCTGTCCCTATTTCCTTTTCAAACCAGTCTGGTAGTCCATCTCCATCTGAATCTTTCTCATAGTCAATTTCCATACTTACTTGTTCTATAACATAGTTTTCAGGCTCGTTTTCCACATTCCCCGGATTCCCTGCAAATCCTAATTTAATGGTTCCACCTGGCTTTATATTGGCATTATACCCTGCATTTTTTATGATGTAATGTTCTCCTGTATGTTCTGCTATTTCTGCAGTCCAAAACCTTTCTATGGTTCGATCAAAGTCAAATTCCAGCATCCAATCTTCTATTGTTTCCTCCGTATTATTTGTAATACTGATTTCTCCGTTAAAAGCCTGTCCCCAATCACTTGTCACTTTAAACTTAATAGTATAATCAGTTTCTCCCACTTCTTGCTTTGTACCTAGTGTTTCATAGTTTTGTGGTGGCACAATGTTATCATCCCATTTAGCAGTAAAACCAATTGATACACTCTTACCTGGTGCTATGTCTTGATTCCACCCTAGGTTTTTTATAATATAGCTTTGGCTTTCATGGGATGCGATTTGGGCATTCCATATATTACTTATTTCATGGTCAAAATCAAACTGAATCGCCCAATTTTCTAATTCCTTCTTCCCGGTATTCGTTATAATTAATTCTCCATTGAAATTACCAGGCCATTTGCTATTTACTTTAAATTCTACCTCATAGTCATCGCTTATATGTTTATTTGGTATAATTTGTATAGCTGCTGGTGTCGTTTCCTGTGTTTCTAATTCTTGTAATTTAGGAGCCCCTACTCCTACCTTACTGTTTGCAAAAACTTGAACTGGTAATACTGTTATTATTAGTGTTAAGACTAATAATAGTGATACTGTTTTTCTCCACTTCATTTCATCTCCCACTCGTATAATATATTTATAATCAGTTTTTAAGCTTTTCCCAGTAACCAAACTGATTACTTTATTAGAAATATTACTGGAAATTATTTTATAAAAAAGAAGTAGGGTAGGAGAACCCCTATGTGCTAAAATATAGTTAAGATTTAGCGTAGGTCTATTCAAACTCCCCTTGTTGACCACTTTGTGGTACTTCTATTAAAGAGTGTTTCCCTATTTATAATGTTAAGTTCTAACCCAGTCGTTGTTGAGATGATAAAAGTGGCTAGCGTAGCAACTAGCGCCATCGCTTGATCATTTACTTCTTATTAGTGCGAGGGTGTTCATGCGTTATAAACTAGGGGTCATCCTACGCTACTTCTTTTTTATTACTCAAAAATGAAAGGTGGTGATATCTATGAATAACTCTTTAACAGCTACATTGTTCGTTGGTATTGATGTTAGTTCTAAGACTAATTATGTTTTTGCAATGGATTTCTTCGGTAAAAAACTTCTTTCTTTCGAAGCATCTAATAATCTACCAGGTGCTCAAATAATCTTACAAAGCATTCTTGATGCTTTATCGCTTAACAAACTGACCCATCTGACTGTAGCTATGGAATCCACCTCATTCTATAGCTGGCATATAGCAAATTTCCTTTCCGCTAACGAGGCCCTTGTTTGGTTTCATCCTAAAGTTTATTGCCTTAATCCACGCATTATCCACGCTTATAAAAAGACCTTTGTAGATATGGATAAAACTGATCCTTTAGATGCTTTAGCGATTGCTGACTTTGCTAGAGTTGGAAAGATTACTACTACACCATGGAAAGGAAATCAGTACATTGCTTTGCAAAGATTAACAAGATGCAGGCTTCATATTATCGAAAATATTTCTAGAGAGAAGTCTTATATCCTCTCGAATATTTTCCTTAAGTTTAGTGAACTTGCAGTTCTGGATAAAAAAGATCTGCCTTTTTCTAATACCTTTGGTGCTTCATCAATGGCTACTTTAACAGACTTTTTATCCACAGAGGATATCGCAAACACAAGTATCGAGGATTTAGTAGCTTTTCTTGTGGATAAAGGAAAGAATCGTTTTTCTGATCCTAATGCCACAGCTAAACTTTTAGTAAAGGCTGCCAGAGACTCTTACCGCCTAGATAAGGCTCTTGCTGACCCTTTAAACGCTACTATTGCCGCTTCTCTCAACTGTATTAAAGCTTTAGAAAAAGAGGTTAAGACCCTCGATAAGGCCATTGAGAAAGCAGTTAAAGTCCTTGATACACATGAGTTTGAATGCGCCTTATCTATCAAAGGAATAGGGCCTGTTTTTGCAGCTGGTATTATCGCTGAAATCGGTGATATTACTAAGTTTGACAATCAAGCCGCTGTCGCTAAATACGCCGGCCTGACTTGGCGCAAAAAACAATCTGGTAACTTTACAGCCTGCGAAACGTTTCTAACTAAAACAGGCAATAAGTACTTGCGATATTATCTAATTGAAGCCGCTAATAGTGTTAAAAATAATAATGAAGACTATTATAATTACTATGCTAAAAAGTATAGTGAAGCATTACTGCACAAACACAAAAGAGCACTTGCACTAACAGCTCGTAAACTTGTACGATTGATTTTTGCCTTGCTACGCAATAATCAACTCTATACCTCCCGAGATGGGGCTAATAGAGTAAAAACTTCATAGCTTGATGTAATTTAAGCTTGATAATTCCCAGTAAAAAAATGGAAATTATATAAGCTTTGTTCAGTATGGTCTTTTTTAAAGCTTTAGATTAAATAATTTCCAAATATACATGAAAATTATCTTGACATACTACCAGTCGTCTTTTATTGTTGTTATTTACTGGATAATTATAACATTATGAATATTGTCCGTCAACCAATATTGCCCATTAATGGTTATTCGGACATAATATTGTAAATAACGACATAGTAGGCTCGGAATATTCTGCCAAATCATTTGCCTTTTGCCATTGAGTATACACCCCCCTACATAAAAATCCCTCTGACATAAGCCAAAAGGACCCTAAAACACACTTAAATTTTCACTTAAAAGCCCGCAAGCCTTTGTATCTAAAACTTTTTTAAAGGCAGATACCCTTCGCTCTGCTCAAACCTTTATACCACCGTTGACAATTTAATAAAGTTCTAACTCTTCTTTTTTTCTATGTATTTACAGTGTAGCTCTAGTATAGTTTGTAATGTTAGTTTATTACCCTTTAACCTTATTCCTGCTTTCCTTATTCCTGTTTTGTTTCGTATATTTTTCCCCGACATAATCATATTTAAATGAAAATATCGGGGAAGAAGTATTGAAAAGTAAATGTTTATTATAATTTTGTTAGAGGTTTATTATAAGCGTTAAATGTTTATTGAGTTAGGACAATTCTCGCTCTATGCACACAACCGTCTCAACGTGGGTTGGGGCAAGGAGAAGATACTAATTGGCGAAAGTATGGGGGGAATTTTA
>DUUM01000043.1 GCA_012841565.1 Candidatus Epulonipiscium sp.
GGCAGTCTTTACAACTTATTTCGCTTTTCCCTATGTTATCCGTGTACGGGTATCAGGCTTATAGGCATTATCATGATGGGCAAAATTTGGTGATTAACACACCGGATCCATCTTTGTCTACTGCTGAGCTAATCCTACATTTATTAAGGGCAGATAGTCAGTATACTCCTCTTGAAGCTAAGATCCTTGATTTAGCTTTAGTCTTACATGCAGAACACGGGGGAGGTAATAATTCTAGTTTTACAACTCATGTAGTTACATCTAGTGGAACAGATACATACTCTTCTGTTGCAGCATCTCTTGGATCACTTAAAGGTCCAAAACATGGAGGCGCAAATATCAAGGTAGTTCATATGTTTGAGGATATGAAAAACACCTTAAATGATTGGGAAGATGAAGATGAAATTATTCAGTATTTAAATGATCTACTGGATAAAAAAGCGTTTGATAAAACTGGCTTAATTTACGGAATGGGGCATGCCGTATACTCTTTATCTGACCCAAGATCCAGAGTGCTAAAAGGATTCGTTGAACAACTTTCAGCCGAAAAAGGCAGAGAAAAAGAATTTCGATTATATAACTTAGTTGAATCCTTAGCACCAAAAGTGATTGAAGAAAAACGTCAAATATTTAAAGGGGTTAGTGCGAATGTAGACTTCTATAGCGGTTTTGTCTATGCAATGCTAGGGCTTCCTATGGAACTCTATACCCCTATCTTTGCTATCTCACGCATTTCTGGTTGGAGTGCGCACCGTTTAGAAGAGTTAATTAACTCTAGTAAGATTATCAGGCCGGCATACAAAAATGTTTCAAAACGACAAGATTATGTTTCTATGAAACACAGGTAAGCTTGGCATTGGTCCAAAACAAGCCCTATATATACCAGACTTAACATCTCTTGCATAGAGCGCAAAGGATGTTTCGCTGGGTATATGTAGGGCTTGTTTTTATGTTGCCTTATACCAGGTGGGTCGACATGACAGAATGAATGTCTTTCAAGCCGTTCGTTAGTAGGAACATATCCACGTTACTTTTTGGTATTATCGGTATGCGGGAACATATCAACAGTTTTCCCTGAACACCTCACACTTTTCTCTTCACACATTAATAGCGTCAAACAATTTAGCTGATGATAATTTACTTATTTCTCTTTTTCTTTCCGTAGTTCTTTGGGAAGTACTCCTTCCCGAGCAGCCAGATATACTGGTCGATTTGCTTGAGGTCGAATTTCTCCAAGTCATAGAAGGCACGGAAATCAATCAATATACTTTTGAGTTTAATATAGTCTCTCAAATCACCATTCTGAAATTCTGAAAACCTATCACAATTCCTAAAATATCGAAGCACCACATCCACATAACTGTCATAGATTGGATAATTGAGTGAATTGTGATGGCTACAATTCTTTGCCTTGTTCTCAAAATCAATAGCAGCAACTGTATTCCAGAACAGGTGTTTACTCCCTTTTCTCCAAAGATAAAAAGTGTCTGTGTAAGCAGTACTAATTATTTGTTTCGAAATGTTCTGGCTATGCAAGAGGTTCCTATATAGAGAACGCAGCTCATCATATGATAAAGCTTTCAAATGTTTACAAGGCCCAGGACACCACTATAGGTAATAAAGGTAACCGTGAAGAAAAATTCATCACAGTTTTCAAGTTCATTAATTATGTTAGATAATACCTTCCTACCTTCTTTATGGTTATTTATAGATCTCACACAATCTTTTGTCTACTTGTGTAGTATAGTAGGGATTTATCTGACTGCTTTGCATACATAAGGGAACGTTAAAAAGCATGAACTTCATTAATATGAAGCTCATGCTTGATATAATAAGATCCTATAAAACTAGAGTTCTTTATGTTTCTAAAATCTTCTCTGGTGTCCTATTTATAAGATATAAAGACTTTGCAGTCCTCAGGTAAATTTTCCTTTATATCTTTTTCTTTAAAATCTGAGTAGATTAATCCTTTAATTTCAAAATATTTAAGTTCAGTTAATTTTTTTAAATCCTCTACATTATCTAGCACATACCCAACTCCCATTACCATACTTTCCAAGTCTCTACAATGCTCTATATCTACAAACTCACTAAGGTACCAAGTATACGCTGTCGGACTATATAAGACCATTTCATAAAACCCGTCCATTTTCTTCCCCTTATATGGCTCTTCAGAATATGCATTGGAAAACTTAAGTATAGGGGGCTTACCAGATATAGTATTACGAAAAATCACTTCTGTTGTATAATCACTAGGCTGATGGTCTGGGCTTTTTGCTAAATACTCTTCTATTGATAAAATGATTTCTATAAATTCTTCAGCATTTGCTTTGTTTTTTACTTGGATATGATAGGCATTTTTTTTATCTGACTCACTTTTCCTAACATAATGAGTTTTAAAATTCCTTCGGTGCCCTTTTAAAGCATAATTAAGAGGCCTATGCTCTTTTTTATAGGTGTAGGGGCTTTTTCTATAAGCGTTAAAACTTAGTAGTAAAATAATTATTATACCCCAGATTAATACTTTTGACTCTTTCGCTTTGATTAATATTCTTTTAATCTTTCCCATAAATAGATCCCCCTACCTTACACTAAGCATAGAGCTAGTGAGTGTTCCTCCTGCGCTATCAATATAATCCCTATACTCCTTATAATTAATATAATACTTCTTTCCCCATGATGAAACACATAACATAATTTCATTTTCTTTACTTGCATTCTTATCAACTATTATACCAGTAATAGTCATATAATGACCATTAATTTCCGTTTTTTCTTATACTGGTATAAGTCCTTATTATTGTTATTATATCCCTTTTCACCCTTTTTCAATTGTTCATACATATTTATATCAATATCTCCCCACAATTTAGGTGTGTTAGGTCCCACTGAGAAGACTACAGGCATATCATCATCTAGCATATCTTGAACCTTTGATATCATGGTGTCATAAGTTAAGCCTTTTTCCCAAGATGCTTTCTTATTAATATTTTTATTTAGTTTCAAAAGTGCAGAAGTTTCTTGAGCAATCTCGTCCATGGTTAGGATTTTTCTTTTAATAAGTTTGTTATCCTTACGGAAAGAGCAGTAAGTACAATTATTTACGCATACATTACCTGTATATATTGGAGCAAAAATAACAAGTCTTTTTCCATAGATGCTTTCCTTTGCAAACTTTGCAGTTTCCATTATTTGATGGATTTGTATTGGGTCTTCTATTCTTAAAAGCACCGCCACCTCTTCAAGACTAAGCCCCTTAAGCTTTGCTGCCTTGTTAAGAATTGTATCAATTTCTGATTGACTAGGAGCTTTTCCTTCAATAAGGTTATAAAGTTTATCCCTATCAATGAAGTTCGTGTTTCTTTCTGCTATATTCATTATATCTGTATTTAACTGTTTTTGTTTTCCTATGCCTTATGCTAATCCTGACTACATATTCCCTTAGCCAAAATAGCTTTAACCTCCACGTCTTCCAAACGACCTAGTTTTCCAGTTAGGGCATTTATCTTATCGCATGAAGATTCAATAACAAGGGTGATGATGTGTAATCCTTTATCTAAGAGAGGTAATCCCTGACGAGCTAATATAAAATCGGCATACTCTGACAATATGTGATTGACAGTTGATGCTTGCGACTTATCGTAAATAACTATAGAGATTGTTCCA
>DUUM01000044.1 GCA_012841565.1 Candidatus Epulonipiscium sp.
ACAGCTTCCTAAATAAAGTGTTTGATTAATATTCATCATTTTAACAAGTAACCAGCTATCTGATTTATAAATAACTGTCCATGGAATAGGTCCTTTATCAATAACCAAGTCTTTCAGGGTATTTCCCCCTGTCAGATCATTATTAAGAATATTTGATGTTTCAATAATATCATTGCTTTCAGAGTCATAAATAAAAAACAAATCCACAAAAGGATAGAGATAACCATCATCTAAAAGTTGTTTTTTAAAAGACAAAAGAGATAAAATATAATCCGGATAACTTTTAGCCTTGTAATCATCCGTATAAATATGTGAATTAGATGAAATCATTTTATATAAATACGTTTCAATTGACTTTAAATCCTCATCAATTTTATTGATATAGATGGTTAACAAATTACTGTTTGATTTGGAAACTTCTTCTCTAATTACATTTTTGCTACGATCAATGCTCAAAGAAAGCAAAATTGTAATGGGTACAATAACAATTAAAAAGATAAGAATTATTTTTTGTGTAAGGGTAAATTTTTTCAATACGTGGGCCTCCCTTTTAACGAAAATTACAAGCACGCATTTATAGCGTGCTTGTTAATAGTTCATCTTCTAACTTGTTTTTTATTCATAGAGCCAATCCAAAGATTGTAGGCTCTCTCCTACTAAATCTGCATTACGGGTAGTCATTTTTACCCCTTTAGGGATTACTCCAGCAATCACATATGCCCCTGTCCCAAGGTAAATCTCATGGTTTCCTTTTTCATATTGGAAAGCATGTATGTTGATAGCTGGTGAAGAAGTCACTTTCATTGCATTAGCAATAACAACGTCTAGCCCTCCCCTATCATCTGCATGAGTGTTAGTTTCTAAATCTGGTACTTGTAACCATTCAACACCTTTGGCATTCATATAACCAATAAGAATTTGAGAATCTTCTTCAAGTTCAAGTTTTACTGTAATGCCTTTTTCTATTGCTTCTCCTAAACCAAATCTTACCCCTGTAAGACCTACTAGCTCTGTTGCGCAGTTTTCAATAGCCCAATCACAGTCTGTAAAAATAGTGTTTTTAGTTTCTATTGTATAGGTTTCACAGCCATCTGACAATACCTTAAATGGAGCTGCAGGTAATGGCTGAATATCTTCGCCACTCTCATTTTCTTTTGGCACTATACCTTTTTTAATATCTTCAACATGCTTTTTAAAGTTTGCTAGTTCTAGTTCATATTCTGGTAGACATTGTGTCCAGTGTCCATAAGTTTCACCATTTTTAAATGGAACCTGTCTTTGTGGTGTTTGCATACTATTTGCATAGAGATATGTTTTCTCTGTTAAATCAGCAAGTTCCTTGTATATTTCAAGACTTTCCTCCATTAAAATAGATGCTTTTTCTAAGAGATTTACATCTCCTAATAAATCTTCATCCATGGTATATTTATATCGTAAAACTTCCATGGCTGCTTCAATTTTCAGGCTATAAGAACGAGTCATCATATGGATTGCTTCAATATCCGTAACCATATATTCATACTCTTTTTTATTCTTTGAAATATAAGGTTTAGCCTCATGTATGGCCTCTAGTGCTCGCTTACTATAATAATTAATTTCTTCTATCATATCATAAGGCGTCTCACCGATGTGTGGTTCCCCATTTAATTCCCTTATAATATAGTCATCTGGCTGCTCACCTTGCTCTGCAACGGATTTCCATAGCTGAAGATTTGGGCGGTATCTTTTTACATTAGTAAATTGGCTCATAGTCATTCCTAAACTCATGGTCTGACGGTTACCTTCTGTAATCCCTACTCGGCTAAGAATTCTTGGGGCACATTCTCCTGAGCTTTCCATAGCGTCTAATAAGAGAGTCGCTCCTTTTTCTGTACAGCCAAATTGCTCAATAATCCTTGAAATCCAGTAATCATGCTCTTGTTTTGGATCTCTATCTGGATCCCATGCATAGCGGAACCATGTTTCAAACCACATCCAATCCCTATCAAGTTGCTCTAGGCGTGGCTCTACCTTATCTGGTGAATAAGGCCAGTCCCAGTAAAATAGTGGGTATAAATGAAGTCCATTTCCTCCTAGGCGGTACTTACTTGCTTGCATACATTTTTGAATAAAGGATGGTGCTCCAAATCTAAAAGGTTCTAAATCTGCTAAAATATGCACATTAATAATATGAGTACTTCCTAGCTCACTCAAATCTTGATGTGTCTTTTGCCATTCACCTCTTGGTAAATGTGTTGTCAGTCCTTCTCCATTATACTTCCACATGGTATATAAATTAGAGTAAACTTTCATTGCTTGCTCCATGGTTGCTTTTGGATCGCAGTCATGTC
>DUUM01000045.1 GCA_012841565.1 Candidatus Epulonipiscium sp.
GTACTTTGTTGGTCTGCTTTGCTTCTATAATTACACTTCACCTTCTGCCAAGGTTCAGTGATGGGCATAAAAATACGCCTCAATCCATGACAAATAATGTCAGGGACGAGACGATATGTCCGTGGTACCACCCTGCTTGACAACCAGTTATACTTAGTTGCCCGCTCTTTTCGCCTATAACGTAGCAATAACGCCGCACCCTACTTGTTTATTTCAAGTGCAGACTCAAAGATGTCTTCAGATCTATGAAAGCTTTCAGCATACGCTTTCTCTCTGCATGGCAGACCTTACTCTTTCTTTTCATCGATTTAATATATGCTTTTATAATGTATCTATTGTATCCATATATCACATATTCGTCAAGGGGAAAGTCATATCCCAGGCCACTTTTCAACACAGAGCCTCTTCGCCTGAGGTTGGCAAGAACATTTCCCAGCGCGCATCCTTTAGCGTAAGCTAAGAGATGCAAGTCGGGATATGTTCTTGCCAACCTCAGGCGGAATTACCTCATGTGAACAATCAACCATCTAATAGCTTTTGTCTTAAGATACTCATTTTAACATCATCTTCAAAGGATGATCGAGCAATTTCTTTCAGTAGTTCCTGATCTTCGAGAGGAATGAAGCCACTTTTTTTATATTTATACTGTAATTTATGTTCTAGAGATGCCCAAAAATCCATAGAAAGAGTACGTACTTGAATTTCTGCTGGAACCCAAATAACAGAATCAGATAAAATCACTTGAGATTCAACAATAACATGAACACTTCTATACCCACTGGGTTTTGGATTTTTTATATAATCCTTAATTGTTACAACTTTTAGATCCTGCCTTGTTTGAATATGATCCAATAGCATGTAAACATCATCCATAAAACTTGTCACAATCCTAACTCCAGCAATGTCCTTGATTTCATGGGTTATATTTTCTTGATCGAATTTAACACCCTTTTTTTCTATTTTTTTCACCAGCGACAATGGATTTTTTAATCTGGTTTTAATGTGCTCTATTGGAGAATATCCATGGGTAGCCTTCCATTCTAAATCTAAAATAGTAAAATCACTTTCTAATTCATTGAGAACCATTTCATATCTTTTTATAAAAGGCATCCACTCATTTTTAAGTGAATTGATCATTTTTAAATACGGGGAGTTATCACTTATCATTTTTATCACTTCCAATTTTTTGATTCAAATATTTTATTACATCTTTAAATGATTTCATTGGTATGTATTTTTCACCTGCTTTATCGTATAGGGGAATGAGCTCATCCTTTGCAAACCTAACATCTGCAAGAAGGCTGGCTTTGTAATCTGGACCACTATCCCCAGCATACATCAAGTAATCATATTGGTCTTTAAAATGTTGAACAACCTTTTCTTTATCAATTCCATATCTAGGAGAATAAAAATCCGACTGAACATTAGGGATAATATGAAGGCCTCTATCTTTATAGATTCCCTCACTAGAGTAAATCGGAATATGACTTAAACCGTGTTGGTGGAATATCTTTTTAATGTAGTACTCTGACCCTGCGCTAAGGATAATTATATCCCCTCCCATTTGCTTAATAAGTTGAAGTGCCTCAAAAAAGGTGGAGTCTATTTCTAAGTCCAAAATTTCCTTTTCAAGTTCTTCTTCACTAAGATCCATTGTGGTGAAAATATTATTCAAAAAATCTATGTCTAAAATTTCCTCTGCTTTAAACTGTAAATAAAGAGTTTTTTCTTTTTCTGGCATATATTTTTTCATTATCTTTTTATAAAAATCTTCTTTAGAAATTGTTCCGTCA
>DUUM01000046.1 GCA_012841565.1 Candidatus Epulonipiscium sp.
AACTTTTGGTAAAGGGTAAAGCAGGACGTGTTGTTGCTTATAAGGATGGTAAATATACAGACTATGATATTAATGAGGCACTGACAATGACAAAGACTTTAGATGAGAAAATGTATGAAGTTAGTAGATTGTTGTCATAACTGACTATAGGAGGAATGGAATGAGAAGAACTAAAATTATCGGCACTTTGGGACCAAGGACAAGAGATATTGAATCGATTAGAAAGATTTTGCATGCTGGTGTTGATGCCATAAGGATTAACTTTTCCCATGATGACCATCAAATACATGGAAAAACAGCAAAACGTGTTCAACAAGTAAGAAAAGAAGAAGGGATACCTGTACCGCTTATATTAGATACAAAAGGTCCTGAAATTCGAACGGGTGCTTTTAAGGATAATGCTGAAATTAAGTTAAAACTAGGGGATATATTTACCCTAACAACAGAAGATATTGAGGGAGATCAAGACAGGGTTAGTGTGACATATAAGGGCCTACCTTCTGATGTGAAAAAGGGAAGCCGTATACTGATTGATGATGGTTTAATTGAGCTAAGGGTTAAAAATCTAACGGATACAGAAGTAGAATGTATTGTTGAAAATTCAGGGATTATTAGTTCTCGAAAAGGGATCAATATACCGGATGTATTTGTTAATCTTCCATCTCCTACAGAAAAAGATATTGAAGACATAAAAGCTGGTATTATAGCAGGCTTTGATTATATTGCTGTATCCTTTGTCAGAAATGCAGCTGATGTACTAAAGATTCGTCAAATTCTTGAAGAAAATAAAGGCGCCCATCTTGGTATTATTGCAAAAATTGAAAATCGTGATGGGGTTGATAATATTGATGATATCCTAAAAGTGGCAGATGCCATCATGGTAGCACGAGGTGATTTAGGCGTTGAGATTCCACCAGAAGAAGTGCCTATTGTGCAAAAACAATTGATTCAGAAAGCAAATGCTAATGGTAAGATTGTTATTACGGCAACCCAAATGCTGGATTCTATGATTAGGAACCCACGGCCAACTAGAGCAGAGGCTAGTGATGTTGCCAATGCTATCTTTGATGGAACATCTGCTATTATGTTATCAGGCGAAACAGCTCAAGGAGATTATCCATTAGAGGCCATTGAGATGATGGCACGTATTGCTGAGAGCGCCGAGAATGCCAATCAATATTGCGGGCCCCTTGATTCAGAAGATATAGAAATAAGCATCACAAATGCCATTAGCCATGCTACTTGTAGAACAGCAGAAGAGTTAGAAGCTGCAAGCATTATAACGGTTACAAGAACTGGCTACACAGCTCATGCAGTATCAAAATATAGACCTAAATGCCCTATTATTGCCTGTACACCAGACAAACGTGTACTTTATCAGTTAAATTTAGTA
Organism: Candidatus Epulonipiscium sp.; assembly: GCA_012841565.1. The sequence goes on from DUUM01000046.1 coordinate 1,394, forward strand.
TGGGGATGTTATCCTTTATTAACGGAAGAAAGAGAGACCACGGATGCTATTTTTGAAGAAGCCATCAGTAGGGCTGAAAAATTAGGTTTAGCCAAGCAGGGGGATTTAATTGTTTTAACAGCAGGAGTGCCTGTAGGCGTATCTGGAACCACTAACATTCTTAAAGTACAGCATGTTGGAAATGTGCTTACCAAAGGAACCGGATATGGGGGAAAGTCTGTAACAGCTAAGGCAAGTGTTATTAAAGTATTAGCTGAGGCAG
>DUUM01000047.1 GCA_012841565.1 Candidatus Epulonipiscium sp.
ATATGATCTGTATCGCAATATAGCAAAGCAAGAGGATAATTCTATGGAAGTCCCCTAAGCTCCGCTATCCCTTGTTATATCGCTAGTTGAGATTATCTAAATACGACATTTGTCTTTTATTGTTATACTTATATTCCTTTCATCATAAATTTTTTGTACTTTTGTCGATTGAAAATTCAAATGGCTGTTTTTCTGTTTATTCGTTTTTTTGCATTTTTGCAAAGTCAAGATTTATCATTCCTGTAAAATTTTGACCGCAAAAAAACAAACCGCGAACAAACCGCGAACAAGCAAAAAAACAAAATCGCAAAAAAACAGCCAGGAAAAAAAGCAACTAACAAAAAAAACTTTCCCGCAATTAGCGGAAAAACGCCAAACAAAAAAACAAACCCGCTATAAAACATATGACTAATAGAAATTACCGCATTGCCATCATTGGCCAAGGCTACGTAGGCCTCCCCCTCGCAATAGAGTTTGCTAGACATTTCCCTGTAATTGGATTTGACATAAGCAAGAATAGAGTGGATGAACTCAACCGTTGTGAAGACAACACTAAAGAAGCCGATTTGGACAAATTGCAAAATGTGTTGCAATTAGCTAAAGAAAATGATCATGCTTTGGGCTATCTAGCATCTGCCGACCCATCTGTTTTGGAGCAAGCCAATATATTTATTGTAACTGTACCTACTCCTATTGATGAATTCAATGCACCTGATTTGAGACCGCTCAGAAGTGCATCTGAAATGATAGGTAAGGTAATTCAAAAAGACGATATAGTAATATATGAATCTACTGTATATCCTGGTTGTACTGAAGAGGTATGTATACCTATTATAGAACAAACATCTGGATTGGTATTCAATCAAGATTTTTTTGCAGGCTATTCACCCGAGCGTATTAATCCAGGTGATAAAGTAAACACCCTCACCACAATTGTGAAGGTAACATCGGGATCAACTCCCGAGATTGCCGAAGAGGTGGACCAGCTATACAAAACCATCATCAAGGCAGGTACGCACAAAGCACCATCCTTGAAAGTGGCAGAAGCATCCAAAGCCATCGAAAATGCACAGCGTGATGTCAATATTTCGTTTGTCAACGAGTTGGCACTTATTTTTGACCGTGTGGGTATCGACACTACAGATGTGTTGGAAGCAGCAGGCACAAAATTCAATTTCTTGAAATACAAACCCGGTTTAGTCGGTGGTCACTGCATTTCGGTAGATCCTTACTATTTGTCACACAAAGCAATTCAGTTGGGCTATCATCCAGAGGTTATTTTGTCGGGACGACGAGTTAATGATCGCATTGCTTCTTTCATTGCTTCAAAAACTGTAAAACTAATGATTGCAAAAGATCATCATATCAAAAATGCCGATGTACTTATAATGGGAATCACCTTCAAAGAAGATTGTCCTGATATACGCAATACTAAAGTGGCCGACATTCATCACGAATTAGTTCAATATGGCCTCAATGTAGATGTATATGACCCTTGGGCAAGTGCTTCAGAAGTAAATCATGAATATGGTATCGATATTATCGACAAACCTATGAATGGTAAAAAATATAAAGCGATTATCGTAGCTGTTGCTCATCAAGAATTCAAGAGTTGCGATATTAAAGCGATGATGGATGATAATGCAGTGGTGTTTGATACGAAGGGGATTTTGGATCGGGAATTGGTTGATGCCAGGTTGTAATTTTAAAGTATAAAATTGGAAACTACTTCTTCTTCAAACAAACGCATAGCTAAAAATACAATGATGCTATATATACGGATGCTGCTTACAATGGTAGTTACCTTATATACTTCACGCATTGTGTTGAATACGCTTGGAGTTGAAGATTTTGGTATTTTTAATGTTGTTGGTGGTTTTGTTACCATGTTTGCTTTTTTAAGTGGTGCAATGGCTACTGCTTCTCAACGTTTTTTTTCTTTTGAAATAGGTCGAAAAGACAATGTTCAATTGCGCAATGTATTTAGCATGAGTGTGAACATTCACTTTATTATTGCATTCGTAGTTTTATTTTTGGCTGAAACTATTGGGCTTTGGTTTGTGAATACACAATTGACAATACCTCCCGACAGAATGGTGGCTGCTCTATGGGTGTATCAATTCTCAATTCTTGCTATGATGGTAAATATTGTGAGTGTACCTTACAATGCTATTATCATTGCTCACGAACGGATGAATGTATTTGCCGGTGTGAGTATTGCGGAGGTGAGCTTGAAGTTGCTCATTGTATTTATGTTGCAATGGTTTGGATTCGATAAATTGAAACTGTATGCTGTTCTGATGTTTAGTGTTGCATTGATTATCCGATTGATTTATGGTATCTATTGCAACTATAAGTTCAAAGAGAGTAAATTCAGGTTTTTCTGGGATAAAGCCTTGTTTCAAACATTGATGAGTTATGCCGGATGGAACTTGTGGGGAAGCTCCGCAAGTATTATTATGGGACAGGGCGTTAATGTTTTATTGAATATTTTCTTTGGACCCGCTGTAAATGCAGCGCGAGGTATTGCCTATCAAGTAAGAAGTGCAGTTCAACAGTTTGTGAGTAATTTCCAGATGGCGATGAACCCACAAATTATTAAATCGTATGCATCAAATGATTTAAAATATATGCATCAACTTGTTTTTCAAGGTGCGAAGTATTCTTTTTTCTTACTTTTTGTAATATCGTTGCCTATTTTTATTGAGACTGAAATTATACTGAGATTATGGTTAAAGATAGTGCCAGAATATACAGTAATATTCACTCGTTTGATTATTGTTAACATTCTTGTTGATAGTGTATCGGGTCCTTTGATGACAGCTGCGCATGCATCAGGTAAAATAAAACTGTATCAAAGTGTTGTAGGATTACTGTTGATTTTAAATTTGCCAATATCATATCTATTTTTAAAAATGGGTTTATCACCAGAAGTTACATTGTATGTTAGTATTGGACTCTCATTAATTGCATTATATGCACGCTTGAAAATTATCAGTCCATTAGTAAACTTGAGTATTAAAGAATATTTGAAAGCTGTAGTATTTAGGATTATCCCTGTAGCAACAGTTGCATTTATACCACCAACTTTAGTTTTTCTCTCACTAGAAGAAAACTTTGTGAGATTATTACTAACAGGAGTAACTTCATTGGTATCTGTTTTGGTAACAATATATTATATTGGATTGGGTAAGACAGAACAAAAATTTACGAATAAAAAAGTGAAAGAATTTTTCAATAAAATGAAATATCAATGAAAATTCCAAAAATAATAGATACTGTAGTACAAAATGATCCTTGCATTGGTTGCGGACTTTGTGTTTATGCTTACCCTTCAAAAGCGCTAACAATGCAATGGTATCTGATAAATTTTTAAAACTTAACCAAATGAAAAAGAAAATTAATTTGTATTGGTATGCACACCCAGAAGGCGAAGGGAACTTTGGTGATGAGCTAAATCCTTATATTATAGAACATCTAACTGGTGAGAAAGTTAATTATTTACCGATACCAGGCACAAGAATTAATAGATTTCTTAAACTGATTAAAAGGCTTGTTCTAAATCAAATTTCATTTAAAAATGCGCTATCTGTTTTAAATAGTTTGCGATTTAAAAAATACTATATAGCTATAGGAAGTATTATAAAATCTGCGGAAGGAAGGAACTGTCAAGTATGGGGCTCAGGGTTAATGTCACGGAGTGATATCATAAATAAGTGCACTTTTTTTGCCGTAAGAGGTGAAATAACAAGAAAAAGAATTAAAGAACTGGGATATAACGTTCCTCTTGCAATTGGTGACCCAGCATTATTATTACCTATTATTTATCGTCCCAATTCGAATAAAATATATGATTTAGGTGTTATTCCTCATTTTGTGCAAATGACTGAATTATCAAAAAAACTTACTTCAACTAACGAGAATATATTAATTATAGATTTATTAAAAGATCCAGAAACAGTAATTGAGCAAATTAACTCATGTAAAAAGACACTCTCGAGTTCCCTACATGGAATAATTGTATCACATGCTTATGGAATTCCTTCTTTATGGTGTAATCTTGGAGAAACCACGTTACACGGGGATGATGTAAAGTTCGATGATTATTTTTCTTCAGTGAACATTAAATGGTATCCTAAAAATGAAATTAATTTGAAATGTAATATTAGTGATCAAGTAGATAGTTTGTTCATAAAACAATCTGGACAATCTTTAATTAATGTTAGTATTGACAAAATTCAAAGGAGTTTAATTAACTGTGCGCCTTTTCAAATTCTAGAGAAATACAAAAGATAAACTATCTTAACTTTACAGAGTGCGAAATTGATTGGAAGAGAGTGAATGAAGTTTTGAATAATGAGAGAGTGAAGGCTAGAGACTTTTTGAAGAATAATTTAAGATAGTACTTGCAATGGTTGAAGATAAACAAGTAATGATATCGGTAATAATACCTGTGTATAATATAGAGGATTATATTACACGTTGTATTGAGAGTGTATTGAATCAAAGTTATAAAAATTTTGAGTTGTTACTCATAAATGATGGCAGTTCGGATGATTCAGGATTTATTTGTGATAAATTTTCCAATAAAGATAGTCGCGTAAAAGTTTTTCATCAAGAAAACAAAGGAGTTAGTGCTGCACGTAATTTAGGAATTCACAAAGCAAAAGGAAAATGGGTTGCTTTTGTGGATGGGGATGATTGGATTGAAGAGAACTCACTTGGAAAACTTATAGAAAACAGTTTTTCAAACTCTAATTTAGATATTCTTATTGCTAAATCATTTATAAATAATGGAAAAAAGGTGGGTGAAGAGCATTATGTATTTAGTCCATCTCTTGTTGGACAAGCATATAATGGAGTTACCGTAGCTATTGATAAAGGATATATGCGTGGTAGTGTCTGGGGAGTAATCTATAACCGACATTTTTTAATATCAAATGAAATTTTATTTCCTGTTGGACTGCGAAATGGGGAAGACTCTATTTTTTTTCGTCTTTGTATATTATATGCAAAGGGAGTAGGATTTTCAAATGTGCACTTTTACAACATATTTGAAAGAGATGGGAGTGCATCACGTAATTGGAGCTTTGAGAGAACTTTTCATATGGTTAACAACGTTAATTATATCAATAATTACATATCCAGACATCTTGTTAATCTTTCGTCAGATCACCTAAATCTTTTAGACCGTCTTAAATATAGTACTGTGTCTAATATATATAATAGTCTATATTATTCCTTTTCAATAAAAAACTACATAGTTTTGACCAAGTCCCTGAAGAGCGAATTAAAAGAAAAGCTTGAAACAGGTAAAATTAATTCAGTTAAAAACAAAGTCAAAATATTAAATTTATCAACCTACTTATTTGGTGCATTAGTGATAATGAACAGTTTTATAAGAGAACTTAAAAAGAAAATATAGATATATGTTCCTTCAAAGCATCTTAGTTTACTCCACACTAATAATAACAATGATTCTTTTTGGCTATTCAGCATCAAGAAAAGGTAGTTATTATACAACGGATGATGGTTTAATCAAATACCGAAGTTTTTGGCGCTTTGATACCATTGCTCCGCTTTTATTATTTGCCATTGTTTTGGGCATGAGATATGATGTGGGTGTAGATCATCTGACATATCTTGAAAGATATTTATGGCGCATATATGTAGGTAAAAACGAACCCCTTTTCTTTTTATTCTCGGATATAGGTTGGTTTCTCAATTTACATTATACAGTCTATTTTGGTATATTGGCTTTCATACAAGCTTTCTTTTTCTTTTATGCTTTTAAAGATCAAAGATACATTTATCCATTATTAATTTTCTTTGTTTTCACAACTGGATCAATTTCTTTTTGGATGAATGTTATACGTCAAGCCTTGGCAATGTGTGTATGGATATTCTCATTGCGTTATATAGTAGAGAAAAAGTGGAAACCATATATTATATGGGGTATTATAGCTGTATTACTTCATAAGAGTGCAATTATACTGTTTGTTTTTTATCCAATACTCCGCAATGGAAAAAATTATTTCAAAAGTATCCGTTTTCAAATAATTCTTTTTGTTTCAGCTTTCATTATCAAAGAAGTGTTCTTTGATATTATTATGCGTTTTGAATCGGTCATCAATTTTTATATATCTATCTTGGGTGGAGAGTCATATCAAAGTTATGGTATGGAAGGGTTGATGGAAAGTTTTAGTGATAAAGAAGGTACTGGATTAGCATATCTTTTCAAAATTGGAGTAAACTTAATTGCAATCCTGTATAGTACAAAACTCAAGCAATATTATAACAGTAAATGGTTTAATATAATTTATTTCTTCTTTTTTATTGGATTGATCACATCGTATATGTTCCCTTTTGGAGCAATAGCGTTTACTCGCCCATTTAGCTATTTTTATATATTCCAACCAATACTATATGCACACCTTGGATATTATCTCTATAATAAGAGAGCAGATGGTAGAAAATTGATTATTTTATTATTATTGATTATTGGGTTTAGTGGTGTTTTCTTTTTGTCTCAATATACTGCAACTGAAGATTCTCATTCGTTGTATCAGTTTTATTTTCAACAGGAGAATATAATGGGATATCCTATGGGTTACTAATATAGATGTAGGAATTATAAAGTAGCATTGATTGTGCAATTTATTTATGGAGTTTTATAAAATGGGATATATACCAAATATTTTCCAACCATTTTTTTTAAAGCAATTAAATAGACTCCGTGTAAGATGGTACTTAATGAGTATGAATGTCTTTGGAACGAGTTAAACCTATGAATGGAGTTTATTGATTTTGAGTTAAACGTATTAGTTTGTTATAGAGTCATGTTTTAGAGAGATATCCTTCCTAAAGGACTATGTGTAAATATGATATTTGTCGTACATATCTAACCATTTCTGAGTGGTTTAGTGCTAAATTGTAAAATTCGTATCATCTTAATACATTTCATATTTGTACTATTTGTTAAGGTGCTAAGTGCAATGATATTTTTATACTCTTAAGAACTAAGATTGTAAAAAATGATAATGATTCTTATATTAAAAACAGTGTATTATAATAATTAAAATAATGAGTAAAACTATTTTTTTTATCGACCCTATGTCATATAACAATCTTGAGTTATACGACACTTCACTTCTTGAAAATCATAACTCAAATTATGAAGTTCACTTCTTTTGTAATTCTAAATTTAGTAAGAACAAAGTTGAGGGATTGAAGATATTTAAAGTTTTTAATTATAGCAATAAGCATAAAATATTGCAGCCGTTTTCATATGTATATTCTTTAATCAAGATTTTTCTTTATTTGTTAAAAACAAAACCTGCAATATTGCACATCCAATGGGTGAAAATACCATTATTGGATTTTTATTATTATAATTGCATCAAATTTTTATTCCCGAAAATAAAGATTATTTATACTGTGCACAATATACTTCCACATTCTCCAATTAAAAGTGATAAGAAAAGTTACACGAAGCTTTATAATCTATTTGACTCATTAATAGTACATACGGAAAATTCTCTTGTTGAATTAAATAATATGCTTGGTGATTATTCAAATACACCCATAAATGTGATACCCCATGGACTTTTAGAATACCCTATTGATGAATCAGAAGTAGATGCTAAAATTGATTTTTTGAACTTGAATGATCTTTTTAAAGAGAAAATAGTTTTTTCTAGTTTAGGTATACAAAATTATTATAAGGGAATTGATTTATTAATTGACGTTTGGTTAGATAATTCAAAAATTAGGAATAATAACAATATCATTCTTTTAATGGGGGGTAAAGGTAAATTGCCAAGGATTGATGAATTGAAAGGAACTGCTAATGTTTTTATCGATAATAACTATTTAGAAGATGACGTTTTTCTAAGTTACTTAAAGATTTCGGATGTTGTTTTATTACCTTACAGAAAAATATCACAAAGTGGCTTACTTTTGACAGCACTCAACTATGAAAAACCAATAATTGCCTCTTCAATTGGCGGTCTAAAAGATCCTTTTAAACATGGGGATATTGGCTGGTTGATAGACCCTAACAATATTGAAGAGCTGAGGG
>DUUM01000048.1 GCA_012841565.1 Candidatus Epulonipiscium sp.
GAGATACCGTCTTGAGCATTTGTTGATGCTTGGTTAAGACCACGGATTTGTCCTCTCATTTTTTCAGAGATTGCAAGACCTGCTGCGTCGTCTCCTGCACGGTTAATTCTGTATCCTGAAGATAATTTCTCCATTGATTTTGCACCAGCGTTGTTTGCAACACCAAGTTGTCTATGTGTGTTCATTGCCATCATGTTGTTATTTATTCTCATTTTATATTCCTCCTTGAGTTTGTTTGCGGGCATCCTTGCCCTTGTATGTTATTACTTACTTATAAATAGTGGCCACTATTTATTGCTTTTTGTTTCTCACAATATATATCGGGTGACGATTTACAATACTTTAGCCTTTTTAAAAAGAATTTTAGTTTATTTTATTAAATTTTTTAATTTCCTAATTGTTTCCATTGTATTTTGAGATGCTTCTTTGTTCTCTTCTTGTATTTGTACATATATCTCTTGGCGATGTATGGCGATATCCCGAGGTGCCTCTATGCCGAGCCGTACTTTATCTCCTACAATCTCTAATATTTTTATTTCTATGTTGTCTCCAATGATAATAGATTCCCCTTTTTTTCTAGTTAATGCTAGCATTTGGTCACCTCTTTCTATTTTTTATTGTTTTTTTGAAGTTGCTTAAATAAGTAATATTTAACTGGGTAATCATCACCGTCTATAATGATCTGCATACCCTTTTTAGTTTTTAGATTAATAACAATCGGCGCCATTAGATTAGCTCTCATTTGCTCTACATCTTCAGGTATAATCACGATAGATAGAATGCTATAGTCTTCATCAGTACCTTGGCCTAGTTTTTCCACTTCGCTCTTGGGCAGATTAGGATCATAATGATCATGTACTAAGAACGGGTTAACGAGTGCAAATGCAAGACTTGGGTCTTCTATGCTTTGGAGCCAACAAAAAGGACTATCTTCTTCATCATTAATGATCACATATTTGGTATTGTCTTTAAACCCAGGAATCCCATTTTCAAATGTAATGATGTTGTCATTTGGAACATTGAGTTCTCCAAAGTTACTTGTAGTTATCTTCATATTTCTCTCTCCTTGTCTTATATAGGCTAAAAGCCCTGCAATATTTTGCAGAGCTTTTAGTTATTTATCTTAAAAAGTCCATAAGTGTTGGTTGTACGACTTTAGCGGTTACCTGTAAAGCAGATTGATATACGGCATATTGGGTATTAAAATCAATATAGGCTCTTTCAAGTTCTACGTCTTCTGTACGAGACAGTAATTCGGTATAACTGATTTCATCGTCTGCAAGTCGTTTTTCTGTAAGCTCAAGCCTCTTTACACGACTTCCAAGGTCTGCTTGTTGACTAGAGACTGCGTGTAGTGCCTCATCCATTCTTCCAATACCACTTGAAAATAGCATGGATAGATTTATGGCCTCTTTAGGATCACGCTTTGCAGGTATATCATTAATATCTGCTTCTATAGTCTCATATGACTCCAATACATTAATTAGCTCATCAATATCTCGTAGTGATAAAGGATTGAATAGATCTTTTCCTAATACATTAATATCTATTTTGGTTCCGATTCCTATTTCGTATTCTATCCTTTGAGAAGGCTTTCCATCCATGTATATTGGAGGGTCTAAAGGGTCTGTTGCTGGTGGCGTAGGAGGTTTAATATCAAAAAACAATTCTGGGTTAGGGTCACCCACTTTAAAATTAGTTTTTTGGTAGGTAATTTTAATTTCACTAGTAGCTGTCATAGCATCGTATGTGTCTTTATTAATTATAAGTTCACCAGTATCTTTTAAAAGATTTGCCTTCCCCACTCCTACGGGATGGTAGTAAGAATCAGTCACAGCTGGGGGAGGGGTTGTACTATTCACCATACCCCCTGCAGCAACTAAGTGGATTCCGGCATCTGTTGCACTAAATCCACCTGCATCTATATCCCCATAAGGCAACCTAATCCTATAATACTCTTGTCCTTTATAACTAACTATTTCTATATCATCTTTTTTAAATGTCTGCTCAAACTGAGCTGGTGGGGTCATTACCGCATCCTTATCAAACAACACCTTTTTATCTGTCTTATATCCCCCAAACACATTTCGCCCTGCATAATTAGCGTTTGATTCTTGGACGATTTGCTTCTTAAGTTGCCTCACTGTTTCTAGTATCTTTTGTCTATCGTCAACCCCAAGGGTACCGTTAGAGGCTTGTACACATTGGGTCCTAATCTGATTGAATATTTCATGGGTATTGTCCATGGCTTTTTCACTTATTTGCATCC
>DUUM01000049.1 GCA_012841565.1 Candidatus Epulonipiscium sp.
ATGAAAACAATAGACTTGCCACAGCAAGAAAATGTCAGAGCGGAGTACAAGCCAGTTATAAAAAGAGCAAACAAACACTTAGAAGACTTATGGTAAGAATAGAGGTGAGGTATGGGTAGCGGTGCAAAAGCAAAAAATAAAGGTAAGACAAAAAAGCCACTTTCTAAAGAGTTGATAGAGATTGCAAAAAATGTAAAAGAGTATAAATTAGCTTGCGAGGCTAATATTGTGTCAAGTCTTTATAAAGATCCAGAGTTATATTATCACACAAACCTAGAATTAAAGGAGTTTAGTAATAATATATGGAAGGTGTATTGGCAAATAGGGTATGACATAATTATAGTCGAGCAAAAATCAACTCTTGACGAAATTACAATAGGATTATATTTAGAAAAACATCCTAAACTTAAAGACAAATATGATGAGTATAAAGGATACGAAACCATATACAATGCACAAAAGTATGTTAGTGTGGATAATCTCGATGGTTATATAACCGAATTACAAAAATGGAATGCAGTTATTAACCTCTTAAAGTTTGATTTTCCTATACAAGATAGACTAAGCGACTTCGCAGATATGACAGCAGAAGAGATATACGACGAATATGAGGCTAAGATAAATCACATTTTTGCAAATGTAGAAGGTGAGGAGGAAACCTTTAGCCTTGGTGATGGTATACATGAATTGATTGATAGATTACATGAAGGTATGGCAGTCGGACTACCTTTATACGAGTCTGACACACTCAACAAAGAAGTGGGAGGGTTATTGAAAGGTAACTTAACCCTGATTGGTGGGCTTAGTGGCTCAGGAAAAACAACATTTGTGAGAAATACGCATCTTAAGAGTATTATTGATGCTAGTGAAAAAATATTAATATTGCTTAATGAAGAAGGTTTGGCTAAATGGCAACGTGAAATGTTGGTATGGGTAGCAAATAATATCTATAAAAAAGATATGCAGAAATACAAAATAAGAGACGGTAAATATAAGCCAGAGTTTAAGGAGTTATTACATAAATGTGCTGATTGGATAATCGAGCATGACGACAGTATTAAAGTTCTACCATTTAAAACATTTAATACAGCAAAAACTGTAAAACAAATCAATAAATATGCAAGTATGGGCGTCAACTATTTTGTATTAGATACATTTAAGATGGACAGCGACGACTCCTCAGACAACGCAATGTGGATGAAGATGAAACAAAATATGGTTAAGATATACGATACAATCAAAGAAAGCAATAAGAACGTACATATAACTGTTACATTTCAACTAGGGAAACAGAGTGCAAAGCAAAGATTCTACACACAAGACAATATAGGTGAAAGTAAAGGGATTGTAGATGTGGCATCTACGTGTTTGATGATTAGAAACCTCTTTGAAGATGAATATGAGGAAGGCACAAGAAAACTACAGTGCTTTAGATATGAAGGGAAAAGTAAGATTGGGTTCTACCCTACTAAGGGTAAGCATTACCAACTTATATTCATTGTTAAGAATAGAGAGGGTGCTAGTAATGAGTTCCAAATACTAGTAGAGCATGACCTTTCAAGAAATGTATATAAAGAAGTAGGAATATGTAGTGTACCTGTAGATTTCTAATAGATTGGAGGAGAGGTATTTGTTAGCTGATGAATTAAAAGCCCACATCATTAAAAACAATAAAATAGAAATCATATTAAATCAGTTAAATTGTACAGGGGTTAAAGAACATAATGCAGAGTGGAGATGTGGATTACCCAATGATACAAGCAACAACAGAGTTTCTATAAAGAAAAATACTTTAAAAGTTTCCATATATA
>DUUM01000050.1 GCA_012841565.1 Candidatus Epulonipiscium sp.
ATAGGAGTGGAGGTAGAAAAAATATGTTAAAGATTGAAACAATCCAGCAAAAACATAAAAATGGTATCTATCTATTATTAGAAATACTAAACAAAACAGATAACCTAGGTTATTCTCTAACGGATCAATGGCTTGATTATATTATTCAGGCAAAAAGGGAGAGTGTATTTCTAGCAATGGATAAAGAAAATCTGATTGGAATAGCTACCTGTATGATCAGTGAGACAGATAACACTCATGCTGTCCTTAATATAGCCATCCATCCTAAGTATAGAAAACAGGGAATTGGAAGCGAGTTAAATGACCGAGCAATGAATTATATGAAAGAGAAAAATATAAAAACAGTAGAATCTTATGTAAAAAAACGATTAAAGCGCTCTCTTGAGTTTGCTGAAAAAAGAGGCTTTGATCCTATGCTCTACGCATGGCAGATGGATTTAAATGTTCGTAAAATGAAAAAAGATCTAACAAATTTTAAGGATACAGCCTTAACTTTTAGGCAGGCAACTGTCAAAGATAATCATACATATGCCAATATTATAAACCATACTTTTGGAGATGCCTTAGATCAAAATGTTTTAGGGGAAATGTTAAAAGATCCTTCTATTAGGGTATATATACTTAAAAGAAAAGGGAAAGTGATTGGCTCTGCAACCGTTCAGCTACGTATAAATTTATCCCTTGGCTACATCTATGATGTGGCCATTGTAGAGCAATATAGGGGGCAGGGATTTGGTAGTTATTTGTTAAAAAAATGTATAGAAGAACTATGCACTTTCAATATAGCTACTGCTTCCTTAACGGTAACTGGGCAAAACAAGCAAGCCTTAGGACTTTATCATAAGTTGGGATTTAAAGAAGTAGACACAGATATAATCTTAGAATACATAAAGAATTATAAAAACTAGTCGATACAATATATAGAAGTATTATTTGTGAATAGCGATAAGTTATTTTATGTTTGTGGACTTAATCCAGGCAATGGAATCCAGCACAAAAACAATGGGATAATTAGTTGCACCTTACTTAGGTGGTAGTTTAGCTATTAACTTATAAATCTACAATATGAGAGGAGAGGAATTGAATGGGTATAAATAATATTACAAATCAATCTTATATTCCAGCAAGCACAGTAGACGTTAAGGTAGACCCGCAAAAAACCAATAGCACAAAAGAAAATTCTAATAAAAGTTCAGATGTGGCGGCAGAGTATGTTCCTGCTGAAGAAAATAAAAAGGCCACCTATGCCAAACCAGATCGGGCAACGATTGCTCGTCTAAAAGAAGAAAGTAACCAAGCTTATAATCACCTTCGTGAGATGGTAAAGCAGATGCTTGAAAGGCAAGGATTAACCTTTAAAGACCTAGGTACATTTGAAGGAGACATCCCTATTGATGAAAAAACTAGGTTAGAAGCTCAAGCGGCAATCGATGAAGGTGGCCCTATGAGCCCAGAAAGTGTTAGTGATCGGATTGTAGATTTTGCTAAGGCTATTTCTGGTGGAGATAAAAGCAAGCTTGAAACCCTACGGGGAGCCATTGAAAAAGGCTTTAAGGCAGCAGCCAAGGCATTTGGCGGAGAGTTACCAGAAATCTCCCATAGAACCTATACAATGATTATGGAAAAATTAGATGCATGGGGAAATGATGAAACATAAAATAGTGCGACAATAATAATTATTATCTTTTAGAATTTTATAGGGGGGAAATATATGCGGATAGAAGGAGCAAGCCAGCAAAGCACATCATACGAAAGTGTAAAAAAAGAACCAGTACAAAGTCGGGAACAAGTGAAACCTGCTTCAGAGATTAGGACTAGTAGTGTGGAAATTAGGAATTTTACCAAGCAAACTCTGGGATACCAGCCAACCATGCAAGAAAAATTAATTATGGAGGCTATTGAGAAGGCCAATCAAAAAGTACTAGGACCTGGGAGAGAGTTTGAGTTTGCCATTCATAAAAAGACAAAGCAAATTATGGTTAAAGTTTTAAATAGTGAGACAAAAGAAATTATTCGTGAGATTCCACCGGAGAAAGTGCTAGATGCAGTGGCATATATGTGTGAACTAGCAGGTATATTTGTAGATGAAAAAAGATAGGAGGTATTTATATGAGATCAAATCCAATTAGATTTACAGGAATGGCTTCAGGAATGGATACAGACAGTATTGTAAAGGATTTAATGAGGCCGCAACAATATAGAATCGATCAGGAAAAGAAGGCCCAAGCTCTATTACAGTTAAAGCAGGATGCTTGGAAAGATATGAATAAAAGATTATTTGATTTTCATACCAAATTTACAGATAAAATGCGCCTTGCTAGCACATTTAATAAAACTACTGTGACATCGAGCAATGAGAGTGCAATGAGTATTAATAGTGATACGCAAGTGCCAGAGGGAACCCATACTTTTGATATTACCCAGTTAGCAGAGTCAGCTTCTGCAGTGGGACAGGTGAAGAAAAATGAGGGGTTATCGGAAGATCCTACATTAAGAGAGTTGATGGGTAGGTTGACAGTTCCTAAAGAATTGGCAATTAAAGTTAATGGTGAAGAGATTAAAATAGATGTAATAGAAACAGATACATTAAGTAAGATTGCTGAAAAGATGAATGAAAAACTAAAGGATGAGAAGACGGGTTTTACTGCTTCTTATGATAAAAAAAATGGAGGTTTTTTTGTAAGCTCTACTGCTACAGGGAAAGATCAAACAATTGAATTTAGTAGTAATAATGCAAAAGGTGCAAAGCTATTTCAAAGAATGGGATTAGAACCTGGAAAAAGGATTCCTGGTAAAGATGCCGAATATACCTATAATGAAGCTGAGTTCACTAGTTCCACCAACAAAATAGAAATCAACGGCATTAAAGCAACCCTGAAATCTGC
>DUUM01000006.1 GCA_012841565.1 Candidatus Epulonipiscium sp.
AAAGATAGGGACACTGAAAAGGTAGAAGCGCCAAAAAGTGAAGTAGAAGAAGGAGTACATAGTAAAAAGAAAGAATTAGAAGTACTTGAGTTAAAGGCACAACTGGAAAGTCAAGATATTCTTACAGTTTATATGGCAGAATTTGATCTAATAGAAGCATTTAAAACTGAGGTAGAAAGCCTGATAGAGAAGAAAGACTATACACGGGCAATGCAGGTATTAGAAGAATGGAAAGACTTTTCTAGTAAAATTAATCGTGCCTCAAGTGATGAGCTGAAAATAACTCAAATAGATGTTTCCGCCTATCCTATTGTGAAAGTATATTTAGGCATTCAAGATTATAATGGTGGGCAAGTTTTAAAGGACTTAACACTAGAGTATTTTTACCTATCAGAAAAGATAGATGGGAATGAGTCCTATATTAAAAAAGAAATTACCAAGGCAATACGACTAGATAAAATGGAAAACTTAAATATTAATCTAGTTGCAGATGTTAGTGGAAGTATGCAGGGATCTCCAATCACATATGCCCAAGAGGTTATGAGAAAATTTGTTGGTATGATTCAGTTTCAAATTGGTGATAAGGTATCTTTAATTAGCTTTGCAGACCAGGTTTATTCTGAGCTGCCATTTTCATCAGATGCTAATGCAGTTATTAATGCAATTAATGGACTGAAATTAGGAAACAAAACTGCACTTTATGATGCTTTATATGTAGCTATTAATCAAACGGCCATGCAAAGCGGTGCAAAATGTATTATAGCCTTTACAGATGGAATGGATAATGCTAGTCAATGTACGCCTGAAATAGTGGTGGAGTTAGCAACTCGCTATGGTATCCCTATCTTTATTATTGGGGTAGGAGCAGATCTTGATAATATGAATTTGAATTATATTACAAATAGCACAGGTGGTTTTTACCGTAACATTGAGTCAACTAGTTCAATGGATGATATTTATAATGCAATTTACGAGCAGCAAAAGGATTTATATTTAATAGAATATGAAACAGATCAATTAAAAGATACATTTGCTGCTAGAAATCTTTATATGAATTATTTAAGTGAAGATCTAGTAGTTAACGGTGAATATAAATTTACACCGGCAATCTTAATGGAAACGACAACCTCCTATTCGCAACTATTTATCAATGATTTTATTATTTATGATAGTGATTTTAGATATTTAACAGTAGCTGATTTAAGAATGTTAACAAAGGAACAATTACGATTAGCTAGAAATGAAATTTATGCCCGCAGGGGAAGAATGTTTCTAGACCAAGAGTTGCAAAATTATTTTAATAGTAAAGCTTGGTATAGGCCTACTATTAGACCTGATGACTTTAAAGAACATATCTTCAATGATTATGAAAAAGCAAATGCCTATTTTATTAGAGACTATGAAAATTTACATGGATTTAATTAAGCTCGTGTTAAACAATTGTTAACCTAAGAAAAGAGAAAATATAAATGAAACCAATAAATTTATTTGTATGGATAGTGTTAATGATATTAGGCTTTGGGCTTGTTCTAGGAGCATACCGTGGGAGCCAAATATGGCCTAAAGAGGCTTCCTATAATCTAAGCAAAAATGGTGAGGAAGATTCTTTAAGGCAAGAAGTAGAAAAAAAGGAACCTCTTGTGAGTACTAAGGGTGACGAAAATAGTGTGAAGAAGAAAAAAGAAGAAGAGATAGAGATAGAAATAGAAAAAGAAGTAGAGATAGAAGAAGTTGAACTAGAAATAGAAGAAGAAAAAGAAGAGGAACAAATAAAAATAGAAAAAAAGCTTGTTACAATAGATGCTGGTCATCAATCAAAAGGGAATTATGAGCACGAGCCAGTAGGTCCTGGTGCAAGTGAAAGTAAACCCAAAGTTGCTTCGGGGACGGCGGGAGTAGCCAGTGGCTTAGCCGAGTATGAATTAAACTTAATGGTATCCAAATTATTAGAAAAGGAGTTAATAAATAGGGGGTATGAAGTGGAGATGATCCGTTATACAAATGATGTTAATATCAGCAACAAAGAAAGAGCAGATATTGCAAATAATAGTAATGCAGATGCCTTTGTTAGAATTCATGCTAATGGGGCTGCAAGTAGCAAAGCAAATGGAATGATGACTATCTGCCCAACTTCCTCAAATCCTTATATTAGTGAGCTGTATGAAGAAAGCAAGGCCTTATCAGTAGCTATTTTAGAAAGTATGCTAGCATCGACAGGGGCCAATAGTGATGGGGTTTGGGAAACCGATACCATGAGCGGGATCAATTGGTGCACAGTTCCTGTTACCATTATTGAAATGGGGTATATGACTAATCCTC
>DUUM01000051.1 GCA_012841565.1 Candidatus Epulonipiscium sp.
AATATCCATAAAACTCTATTATCAAACTATCTTATAACCATGTTACTAGTACTTGTCCTGGTCACCATTATATTTTCCACCTGGCAACTTCGGGTTTTGCGAGGGAATATTGTAAGCAGTTTAAAACAGACCTGCCGGACAGTAGCTTTAAATGTAGATAAGGAAATTCAACGAATGGACTCGATTTCTATTAACGTGTCATATTCTAACTTATTAAAAGAAACCTTTTTACAGTACTCTGCTTATAATAATCACCATCTATCTTCCACTATCCAGCAAGATTATCAAAAAAACACTAATTCCGAACTTTTGACCAACCTTCTTATTGCCATTATGGGAGCAGACAGACCAGTAAAGCAGATTAACCTCTACAACAATGTCTCTGGCTCCTTCGGCACTGGCATACACTCTGGCTATACTAACCAAAATGTAGCTGACCAAGATTGGTATGCACAAACCTTAGAAAATGCTGGAAGCAAGTATATACCTTTACCACATAAAAACATGCTACTTTCCAGACAAATTGGTTTAGATAAAGATAAGCTTTACTTATCTCTTTGCCGCCAATTTTACAACACTTACAATCAACCTGAAGGCTTTGTAGAGGTTTTACAGTACTATGATATTGTATTTGCTACTGCCATTAATGTGGAAAGTAATTACCAACCACGTATTATTTTGTATAACAACCAAGGACAACTAATATATCCTTTTAACGGAGATGATTCACTTTTTTATGATTACCTTCCCAGTAAAAACACTGATATGATCCAGTTAAAAAATCCTATATCTGGCCGCAAAGAATATGTCATGTTTAGCGACCTTGAATACTCTGGTTTTTCTGCTGCTGTCGTTGTCGATAGCCATGAATTTTTTGCTCCTATTATGCAATTTTTAAGCATCATGTTAATCGCACTGGTGATTGTGGTTTTATTTTGCTATATAATGGCATATTATGTAACAAGGCGACTTTCTGCACCTATTGTTTCTATTCACTCACATTTGAATACCTTGGACTTTGATAGCTATAGATGGGAGCAGCTACCGATGGAAAGCTCTGACATTTTGGAAATTGATACACTCCATGATGCAATCAATCAATTTCAATTACAATTAAAAAAATCAACTGATAACATAATTTTACTCCAAAAACAAGATATGCAATCACAAATGCTAGCCTTGCAATCACAAATGAATCCACATTTTTTATACAATTTTTTGGCTACCATTAGTGCCATGGCAGAAGAAAGCATGACAAGTAAAATTAGTGAAATGAGTGCAATCATCACCGATATACTCCGTTACATATCTTCTAACAAACAACAGTTAGTGCCCTTAGAAGATGAATTGGATAATACCTATAATTACCTTAGATGCCTTGGCCTTCGATTTGGAGATTCACTTAAATATAATATTGATGTGCCAGACGAAATGCTAGATATTCTAGTGCCAAAACTCTGTATACAGTTATTGGTAGAAAACTCAGTTAAATTTACCACCCCCATGGCACCTCCATGGGAAATTACTATAACTGGCGTAGAGGATGAAAATCTATGGTCAGTGGCAGTAAAAGATAATGGATCTGGTTTTTCACCTGAATCCATCACACGACTAAAGAAAATAATGGCCCAAATAGATCATAGCAAATTATTACCGAGCTTAGAACTTGACGGAATGGGGATTTTAAATATCTATCTAAGACTTCATTTGCTGTTTGGCGAAGGGCACTTCTTTGATTTTGGAAATTTAGCACCCCAGGGTGCCATTGTTGCAATAGGAGGCAAAATAAATGATTAAACTAAGCCATTATAATGTTATGTTAGTTGAAGATGAGTCATTGCTTATGAAAAGCTTAGCGCGACATATCGAACTTCAAGATGCCGGGTTTAAAGTTGTTTGCCAGGCAAGTAATGGCAAGATAGCCCTAGAACTTCTAAAAGAAAATACGATTCACCTTATCATTAGCGATATTAGAATGCCAGTAATGGATGGACTTGAATTGTTAGAAAATGTATCCACACACTACCCACTTATTGAGATAGTCTTGTTATCTGGATACTCTGAATTTTCTTATGCCCAACAAGCTTTGCGTAACAATGCATTAGATTATCTGCTTAAAC
>DUUM01000052.1 GCA_012841565.1 Candidatus Epulonipiscium sp.
TAAGAGATTCATAAATAACAAATCCTACTTGTTGGTTAAATGCTGGGGATTTTAGTCTTTCCGCATCTTCTAGATTACTCATAAAGGCAGTCTCAATTAAAATTGCTGGCATCTTAGTCTGGTTTAGTACAATCAAATGAGAGCCATTCTTTGCACCTCGGTTGTGGGTACCTAGTTGGTTAACCATATTTCTTTGTACAATTTCAGCTATTTGTTTGCCCTGCATACTTCTTGTAGAATAATATACTTCTGTTCCCTTGGTCGCAGGGGTAAATGAATTGTTATGCATACTTACAAATATATCTGCCCCAATTTCATTAGCCAACTGAGCTCTATAGGGGTTTGTTGGATAGGAGTCGTCTACCCTTGTAACATAAACTTTAATACGGGGATCTTTTTCTAATAAATCATAGACAACCATTCCTTGCTGTAGGTTTAGTGTTTTTTCTACTAATCCATTGGCTGAGGCTCCCGGGTCCTGAGCACCATGCCCCATATCTAACATCACTATTTTATCATATTTTTCTCTTGGTGCCATCAATACAATTTGAATATTTTCACCATCATCACGTATATCAACTGCTTGGACTACTTTTTCATGAATAATAAACTCTGTTTGGCTGCTAGACTTTACAAGAATTTTATCTAAGGTAGTACTTCCCAAGCTCATCATTCCATCATCATATAAGTCGCTATAGTTTTCTGGTAATGTAATGGTGATTTTATGATTTCTATAATCATCTTTTATTTTAATTTCATCAATGGTTAATCCGGCTGGTTTTTTAAAGGAAAATATTTCTTGAGGTGCTGATTCATATTTAATATTTCTTGAACTTTTTTTAATTGGTTTTGATAATTGAACCATCACTTCATTGTTTTTTTCAATCACTTCATAAGGAGTTGCCCCGTGAAGGTTTAAAACAATCCGTGTCCGCTGGGAATCCGCACTCATACGGGCTTCACTTACACACTCACCCTCTATGTCACCAAGGTCAAATGAGCTATCTATTTCGGTCATGGGCATATCAATCACTAATCGATCTGGATCTTCCAGTGTAAAAACATTCATCTGCGCTTTCACCATTCCTGGAAATACAATAAATGCACCCACATTATTGTTACCAACTGAAATATTTTTAAGTACAGTGGGTTCCATTTCTATGGTTAAGCTCATCCTGTCTCGCGACAAATTCACATGGGAATTTGCCCCTGCTTTTAAGTCAAATACCACTCTTGTTTTATCTGCTGTAAACTGGCTTGTCCTTACTTTATCTACGTAAGGATTGGTAGGTAATGTCGTACTTGGTGCAAGTAAGTTTTTAGCTCGGTCAATATCAATAACAACCTTTCCTTTATCCTGAAAATCCGTATAAGAATCTATAGGGTCTTCAAAATAAATCGTGTAAGAAGATATGCCATCGTTCCTATTATCAACCCGCACATCTGTTACTGAGATTAACTCAATTGCTGGATTCACATTTTCACTTGGCGTTGGTGGAAGTGGTTTTGGCTTGTTTTGATTAATCTTGATACTACTTGTTTCGTGGTCCCAATCCACCTTATATCCCAGTGTTTCTCCTATAAATCTCAAGGGAAGCATTAACTTATCGTTAATAATTTTAGGCGGAACATCTATTTGCTTTATTTCGCCATCAATCCACACATCTTGGTCATCTACGCTAAGAATCATCAAGGTAGCCCCATGATTAATAAACA
>DUUM01000053.1 GCA_012841565.1 Candidatus Epulonipiscium sp.
ACTCAGGCACTTAATGAAGATAGTCATGAGGATACTGAAGAATAATATATCGTTATAATACGATTTATAGAAACAATGCTAGCAATATATGTGGTTCTAAGGTATAATAGTATGTATAAGATGGAATTAATAAAGTATAAATCTGAAAGGGGATATAACAATGGGAAAAAGAACAGGATTTTTAACAATGGGCGGAGACCCTGTAACGCTTGTAGGGGATGAAATTAAAGTTGGAGATCAAGCACCAGACTTTACAGTCCTAACAAATGAATTAAAGCCATATACACTAGCAGATGCAGGCAACAAGGTTAAAATTATAAGTGTTGTTCCTTCAGTTGATACAAGCGTATGCCAACTCCAAACAACACGTTTTAATAAGGAAGCAGCTCAGTTAGATAATACAATAATCTTAACCATAAGTGTTGATTTACCTTTTGCCCTAAAGAAATTTTGCTCGGCTCAAGGAATTGATCAGGTTGTTACATTATCAGATCATAGGGACTTATCATTTGGTACCAACTATGGATTTATTATAGATGAGCTAAGATTACTCAGCAGAGGGATTGTGGTTCTAGATAAAGACAATAAAGTAACATATGTGGAATATGTGCCAGAAGTAACAGATCATCCTAACTACGATAAAGCATTAGAAGAAGCAAAAAAACTAGTATAAGAATAGAATATAAACAAAAGATGCCAGGGCATACACGCCTTGGCATCTTTTTCTGTGTTAAAACCAGTAGATCAATGGTATAATGAGAATAAAAATTATCTGTATATAACATGGGAGGGGAAAAAAGGTGAAAAACATATTTTTTTACAAGACTAAAATTGGAAATGTTGGAATTATAGACAATGGTTACAGTATTATAGAAATATTCTTTGCTAGTAATAAGGATGAAAATACTAATAACGCACAAGAAACATTATTGCAAAAAGAAGCAAATAAGCAATTAAAAGAGTATTTTGAAGGTGCTCGTAAAAACTTCAATATTCCTTTAGACCCTAAGGGGACCCCATTTCAAAAAAAAGTGTGGAAAGCCCTAGAGACCATTCCCTACGGCGAGACACGTAGTTACAAGGAAATCGCTGAGCAAGTAGGCTCACCTAAAGCATATAGGGCTGTTGGCATGGCCAACAATAAAAATCCTATTTCTATAATCATTCCATGTCACCGTGTTATAGGAGCCAATGGCAAAATGGTTGGGTATGGTGGTGGTCTGGAAATCAAAGAATATCTTTTAAATTTAGAGCAATAAATATAAAATAAGGAGCAGGCAATCATGAAAGTAGTGATAGTTGGCGCAGGAAAATTAGGTCATAAACTGGCCGAAGCAATGATTCATACAGATGTAGATGTAACTATAATTGAAAAAAACACAGATAAAATAGATCGCATTAATGACCACTTAGATGTCTTAACAGTTGCAGGAAATGGAATTGAAATGGAGATTTTAACAGAGCTTGGAATCGAAACATATGATATTTTGATTGCTACAACAGGAAGTGATGAAACTAATACCATTATCTGTAGTTTAGCCAAGAACCTAGGCTGTAAACAGACCATAGCCAGAATAAGAAATCCTGAATATATGCAGCAACTAGATTTTATTAAAACACGAATGGGAATTGACCAAATTATTAATCCGGATTTAGATATGGCTAATGAAATTGTAAGATATTTAATGCAAAGTTATACTTTTTCTACAGAAGACTTTGCAAGAGGTAGGGTTAAGATTGTAGACTTTAATATAAAGAATAAACCTGATTTTGTAAATAAAAGGATTATAGATCTTAAAGGAATGGATAATCTTCTTATTATAGCGGTTATCCGTGATGGAAATATTATTGTCCCCCATGGGAATACTGAATTACGCCAGGATGATACAATTCATATTCTAGGAAGCAAAGAGAGTATTATTCGCTTTAATGACAAGTTAGATTTCGATGTTGATAAGAATAGGCCCCAAAGAGTTATGATTTTTGGTGGTAGTAAAATAGGCTATTATTTAGCCAAGAAACTGACAGCCTTAAATATAAAAGTAAGCATCGTTGAGCGAAAAGCATCAAGATGTAAATATTTGTCTGAAGCTCTAAATGATGTGCTAATTATACACGGGGATGGAACTGATATAAATCTTTTAGAAGAGGAAGGCTTAGAGCATATGGATGCCTTTATTGGTGCAACAGATTATGATGAGGCAAATCTTTTAATGTCCTTAATGGCAAAGCATACAGGTGTGTGTAAAACCATTGCCAAAATAAGTAGGCCAAGTTACGAGCAAATTATTGATAAACTAGAGATGGGGGTAGCCCTAAATCCGACAGATATTGCAGCTAGTAATATTCTGAAATTCGTTCGTGGCGGTGAAGTCGTATCTGTTTCCTTACTTTTAGGAGGACAAGCAGAAGTTACAGAAATTATAGCAAGTCATGATTTACCCATTATTGGAAAACCCCTTTCAGAGGTAGGGATACCAAAAGGTATTATTATCGGGGCAGTGGTACATAAAGGAAAAGTAATTATTCCAAATGGTAACACAGTGATACACCACAATGATCGAATGATTATATTTCGTGTATCCTCAAGTGGCGCATCGTTTGATTTGTTTACAAAACACAAAAAAGGAGGGCTACTAAGTGAATTATGGAATAGTAAAAAGGGTACTAGGAATAATACTGATATTTGAAGCCTTATTTATGGTTCCTTCTTTGATCATTGCTACTTACTTAAATCAAGTAGATAAGTATCCTTTTCTTATATGTATAGGAATAACAGGGATTTTAGGAGTAATAATGGCTTATCCCAAGGTGAAAAATAGAACAATTAGAGCTAAAGAAGGCTTAGCTATTGTGGCCCTTAGTTGGATTTTTATTTCCTTCTTTGGGGCATTGCCTTTTGTATTTTCAGGAAGCATTCCATCTTTTGTAGATGCGCTTTTTGAGACAGTTTCAGGTTTTACAACAACAGGTGCAACCCTAATTGATAATGTAGAAATACTTCCAAAAGGGATTTTATTTTGGCGATCATTTACCCACTGGATAGGTGGAATGGGAATTCTAGTCTTTATGGTTGCCCTCTTACCAGCTATAGGCGTAGGTGGATTTCAGATATTTAAAGCTGAAAGTCCGGGTCCTACAGCGGATAGATTTGTACCAAGAATCAAAGATACAGCGAAAATACTCTATATAACTTATATTTCAATGACAATCCTTCAAATCGTACTTTTATTGTTTGGTGGAATGAGTTTCTATGAATCCATGCTTCATACATTTGGTACAGTTGGAACAGGTGGTTTTTCTACTAGGGGATTAAGTATAGGAGCCTATGAGAGTAGCTATATTCATAATGTTATATCTGTATTTATGGTTTTATCAGGCGTTAACTTTTCCCTGTATTATGTATTGTATAAAGGAAAATGGAAAGAAGTATTAAAAAACCAAGAATTAAAGTTATATCTAGGCATTATTTTTACAGCAACAATATTAATTGCTATTAACTTAAAGTTAACCACTTTTCAAACAATGGGAGTGGCTCTTAAAGATGCCTTATTTCAAGTAAGTTCAATTATAACAACAACAGGATATGCCACTGTAGACTTTGATTTATGGCCAGCTTTTAGTAAGTCAATCTTGTTTTTACTCATGTTTGTTGGGGGCTGCGCAGGTTCAACAGGTGGTGGCATAACGAGTATTCGAATACTTGTGCTACTTAAAAAAATAAGAAGGGAGATCGGAAAACTATTTCATCCAAGAGCTGTCATGCCCATTAAAAATGGCGATATGATCATATCAGAGGAAACAGTTTCCAGTATATCAACTTTCTTTTCC
The DNA here is from genome assembly GCA_012841565.1 of Candidatus Epulonipiscium sp. The sequence goes on from DUUM01000053.1 coordinate 3,832, forward strand.
CTCTACATTTTTATCTTCCTAATCAGCACAGTCATCATTTCCCTAGAAGGCATCGACCTAGCCAGCGCCGCCACCTCAGTTGCCGTAACCCTAGGCAACGTAGGCCCAGGATTTGGAGCTGTAGGCCCAAGAAGCACATTCAGTTTCTTCACCCCCTACAGCAAACTATTCTTCTCCTTCCTCATGCTCCTCGGCCGCCTAGAACTCTTCACCATCATAGCCTTCCTAGCCCCAAAAACCTGGCGCAACGAAATTTAATCCTAAGGGCTTGTTCTTTTAAGGCCAAGTGAATAATACCACACTGGTGCCATGGCAATATCCAGGGATAATCCCATCACATTCCCCGCAATGGTTGGTTGTAACATATTCCAGCGAGCATCCTTTAGGGCCCGCCCTAAGAGATGCGAGTCGGAATATGTTACAACCAACCAAATGCGGCAATGAACTTTCGTGATCATCCCCATATTTACAAAAACCCCATCATACTTTAGTGTGATGGGGTTTACTATATATTAGGCTATGATATAATATAAAAGAGGTGAAGCATAATGAAAAACTTAGAAAAGGTGAAAGCAGATGTATAAGTCATATGGCGTTTTAGTGGGGCTTTTGATTGCTATTATGGTAACAGTAAACGGGACCTTAGCTAGGTTCTTTGGAGATTACGTTGCAACGGTTATTATCCATATGATAGGACTCACACTCGTTTCCATCATTGTTATATCTAAAAAACTAACCGTTAAAATGAGTAGAAACATCCCAATATATTGGTTTGCGGGTGGGGCAATAGGGGCATTTATGATTATCTTTAATAACATGTGCTTTGATAAATTGGGGGTCTCTTTAACCTTAGCTTTAGGGTTAGTTGGACAGATTATAGCTTCAGCAATAATTGATCATTATGGCTTATTTGGACTGAATGTAAGCAAATTTAAAAAAGAAAAAATACTAGGATTTATAACTATATTTGCAGGTATAACGATTATGGTTATATATTAAGGAGTAGATTATGTATATCACTATTGCACTTATGACAGGAAGTTTAGTTATAATATCAATGATTATGAACTCACGTGTAGGAGATGAGATAGGCCTATTCCAGGGTGTCTTTATTAACTATGTACTAGGTACTGTTGTATCTATACTCATTTTGTTATTTAATATAAAAACAATCACTATAGCAAGTAACATACCGTGGTGGGCTTACCTAGGAGGCGTTTTAGGAGTTGTGATAGTCTCTATCTCAAATGTGATCATACCTAAGATACCCACTATATATACAACGCTATTAATATTTATAGGTCAATTATTTACAGGGATGATGATTGATTTATTAACACATGTTGATGTTTCAAAAGGTAAAGTTATTGGAGGATTACTGATTTGCATAGGCCTTTTTTATAATCTGATCGTTGATAAGAAACAGTTGGGGAATAGCATATAATAAAAGAATACTATAGGAAATCTTAAAGTATTCTTTTGATTTAGGGGGAAAGTATGGAGTATATTAAAGAGGTAATAGATAAGAATAAGAAGAAATCATATATAGTCATTTCAGTAATTGGAATTTTATTGGTTGTTGTATATATTAAGCTGTTCTTTTCTTATGGAATACGGTATGAGAATACATTCTTAAAAAAACAAAGTGTGTCTAGTGAGATTCACTATACAGGGAAGAAGGTTGGAGGAAAGATTAATATTATTGTAAAAGAATTATCCTCAAATCCACAGGAGTTTGAAATTAGCTATATTTTAGGGGAGAATATAAATAAAAGCTATATACTAAGTTTTGGAGAAACTGGTTTCTCGGGAGAAAAGGTTACTATAAAAGATGATCAACCTATTGTTAGATTTGAAGGAAGCTATGAAAAAGGTAATCCATTTTTACGCGATAAAGATGGAATGGTAGTTTTTTCAGATGTAGTAATGGTAATTGGGGATGTAGAGAGGGCGGAATGGCCAAACCCTATTTCAAACCCACATGAGATGATTAAATTAGTGAAAGGCGAAGATGAAGGTATTAGAGGGAGATTATCCCTTATAATGCTTGCGTTATTTATAGGTGTTATTATGATGGTTGATATAAGCTTTCCTTTACTTTTCTTTAGTATAAAATATGCTTTATCCGTAGAGAGTCCTGAACCTACAGAATGGTATAAAGCAACTCAAAAAATATCATGGTGTGTTATGAGTTGCTTTATAGTTATTTTGTTAATCATGGCCGTATGGTAAAGAGTTAGTTATTTAATGAGTTTAGATAAAACTTTAAACTCAGGGGTGCCCGCTGCTTTTAGCAAGTCAAAAACAATGGTTTCTGTATTGGTAATAACAGCGCCTATATTTCCAATGAGGCGTAAGCCGTTGTTATAATTTTCTTTTGTACGAGAACAAACCCCGTCAGATGCAACAAAAACGTCATAACCGGCAGTGAGTAAGTCACGAATAGTTTGAAAAACACAAATGTGAGTTTCCATACCAGAGATGATAATCTTTTTTCGATTTAATTTTTCTAGGGTATGCTTGACTTCTTCTGTGTAAGCTGTAAAACTAGTTTTTTCAAATAGGTAATTAGGGTCTATATTATCTTTTAACTGAGGCACCGTCCTACCAAGGCCTCTAGGGTATTGCTCTGTTGTAATGATAGGCATATTAAATTCTTTTGCAGTAGAGATTAGGATGTTTGTATTATTAATAACCTGATCTGCTGCGCTCATGGCAGGGACTAAACGTTCCTGGATATCAATCACCATTAAGATGGCTTGGTCTTTATCTAAAATGAACTTGTGCATAAAAATCCTCCTTATTTTAAAATGTAAAAAGCCCTTTGCTTAGCAAAGGGCTTTTGGTTACTTACAAGCTAATATCTACGCTAGCACCAAGATGAGGGGTTACCGATTGTTCCATCATCTTAGTGAGTTCATTGCTTTGCATAGTAGCTGTATCCATTGCCATTTTCATGACGGAAACACTAGCCTCTTGAGATACTTGTATATTGGATAGACCTGAAGATAATGCTGCTATATCCAAAGAATCAGCTCCTCTCATAATATTGTTGATAGTATAGCTTAATTATAACATATTTTTGTGAGTTAGTCTCTTTATAATACAATATATTTATGATATAATGCGTTTATACGATATGCAAACAATAAAAAAGCTTGGGAAGAGGTATTAAAGTGGATAAACTATTGATGGCACTAGTTGCAGTAGCTTTATTAATTTTATTTGGATGGACTGTAAGTATGAGGAAAGAAAAAATAAATTCAGAGAATGGTGATTATGTGATAGGAAAATATAATAGGATTACAGCAAAAGAAGCAAAAGAAATAATGGATACAGAAGAAGTTATAATTTTAGATGTTAGAACCCCACAAGAATATCAGGAAGAGCATATAGAAGGTGCCTTATTAATTCCAGACTATGATCTTAGTAGCTTAGCAGACAGTAAGTTACCAAATAAAGATGAAAAAATACTTATTTATTGTAGAAGTGGAAGTAGAAGTAGAGGAGCAGCTAAAGTATTAATTGATATGGGTTATACGAATGTTCATGATTTTGGCGGTATAATGAGTTGGACTTATGATAAAGTAAAAGGGGAATAAGCGAGGATGATAGAATGAATATATTAGTGAGTGCCTGTATGTTAGGTGTTAGCTGTCGGTATGATGGAACAGGGATGCTACAGGAAGTGTTAAAAAATAAAATGGGAAGGTATAATTTTATTCCTATATGTCCAGAGCAACTAGGTGGCATGGAAACCCCAAGACAAGCATCTGAGCGGGTAGGGGCCAAGATAATATCTAAAGTAGGTGAAGATGTAACCCATAACTTTGCTAGGGGAGCTAGTGAGACCCTAAAAATTGCTAAATTATATGGATGTGACTATGCTATATTAAAAGAACGTAGCCCATCTTGTGGATATGGTGAAATATACGATGGTACATTTTCAGGGGGATTGACCACTGGTAACGGTGTAACAGCTGAGTTATTAGAAAATCATAAGATAACCGTTATAGGTGAATCAAAAATTGAGGAAATGTTTAGAAAATTTGAAGGAGATTTATTGAAGTAGTGCCAGCAGGTGTTACAGAATTAGTGAAAAGGCAAGCAAAAGGTTATGGGTATATTAAGCCATAAAAAATAAAATGAACCCTAGTCCTTAGAAATATACCAAGGACTAGGGTTCATTTGTTTTTAAAGGCTAAGGGAGAATATTCCCAGCAGCTCTATAAATTTCATACCATTGCTCTCTTGTTAAAGTAACACTAGTAGCCTGGCAGATATCCTTTAACCTTTGTAAGTTAGAAGTTCCAACAATGGTTTGGATATTGGCAGGGTGTCTCATAATCCACGCGGTTGCAATAGCACTATTGGTTACATTATATTCAGCAGCAATCTTATCAATGGCCCGATTTAGCTCGGGGAATTTATCATTATTTAAGAAAACCCCTTCGAAGAAACCATATTGAAAAGGAGACCAAGCTTGAATAGTAATATCATTGAGTCTGCAATAATCTAAAATACTGCCATCTCTGTCAATACCAGAGTCAACATTCATATTGACATTAATTCCAGCATCAATCATACCTGAATGTGCAACACCAAACTGAAGTTGATTAGCAATCAGTTTTTGATTGACATATTTTTGTAATAGTTCTATTTGCATTGGGTTTTGGTTACTAACCCCAAAGTGACGAACTTTGCCGTTTTTATGCAAAGTATCAAAGGCACTAGCAACTTCCTCAGGCTCTACTAAGGCATCAGGTCTATGAAGTAAGAGTACATCAAGATAGTCAGTGTCTAGCCTTTTTAAGATACTATCAACAGAAGTTAGTATATGTTCTTTAGAGAAATCAAAGAAACCATTTCTAATCCCACACTTTGATTGAATAACCATTTCATCTCTTAAAGATGGGGTGCTTTTTAAAGTATTTGAAAAGATTGTTTCTGACTTTCCTGCGCCGTATATGTCAGCATGATCAAAAAAGTTAATGCCTTCATCTAGGGCAGTGCGTACTAGTATATCCGCATCCTTAGAGTCTAATTCTGAAATTCTCATACATCCTAAAGCAATTTGTGAAGCCGTTAAAGTACTGTTTCCAATCTTAATATTTGTCATATGCATTCCTCCTATTTTTCTATTATATACTATTATGAGCCATTAAGTCATATAGGAAGATTAAAATATTAAAGTAAGTCCTTAAATAAGGGCTTATTTTTTTATAATCTTGAAATTAAAAGGGTAACATGAGATAATATACTAATTATATAAGTTGGAGAAGATAGAAAGGAATCATGTGATGCTTAGTTTTAAAGAAAAGCAGTTACGGAGAGTAATTGAGATATCAGCCAATTTTATTGATTCCACAGCACAACAATTAAGTTGCCAAGAAGTTTCCGATTACATGCTGGAACTTTCACAAGCTAAGTATGTCTCTTTTAATATATATAATTTGAATAAAAAAGACTTTAAAACGGTGGCATTGTCTGGTATTCAAGAAAATATAAAAAAAGCAGTGGAAATATTAGGTTTTAAAATAGTAGGGAATAGTTGGAAGTGTGATCCTATTAGAACGGCAATGATAAAAGGTGAAAGTGTTTTAGTATTTGAGGATCTTTGCACAGTATCGCGAAATGTATTACCATATAATAAAGTGAAAGTAATTGAATCAATTTTCAAAACAGGTGAGGTTGTTATTGTTAACATTATAAAAGATAAAGAGGCTATAGGTGATTTTACACTTATAATGGATAAAAACAAATCATTTGACAGTCATGATATTGTAAAGCTTTATGCTTCCCAAGTAGCATTACTAATAGCTAAGATAAGGGCTACAAAAGAGTATGAGAAAGGCAAGGGGCGTCTTGAAAGTATAATTGAAGCCACCAATGTTGGAACGTGGGAGTGGAATGTGCAAACAGGGGAAAGTGTATTTAATGAACGTTGGGCCCAAATAATAGGGTATACACTGGAAGAACTTGCACCCATTAATTTAAAAAAGTGGCATAATCTCTTAAGTCCAAATGATAAAAGTGAAATAGAAAAGAGATTAAAGGATGTTTTTAGTAAAAAGGAAACATATTATTCTGTTAAGTATCGTATGAAGCATAAAAAAGGGCATTGGGTGTCTATACTAGATCAGGGTAAGGTCGTTTCCTGGACAAAAGATGATAAGCCTCTTATAATGCTAGGTACTCATTTAGATATAACCGAAAGTGAAAGACTAAAAGAGGAGTATGAAAGATTTTTTGCCATAAGTACAGATCTTTTTTGTATTGCAGATATAGAAGGGAATCTTATTCATGTTAATAACTCATGGGAAAGGCTCTTAGGATACTCGCCTGATTACTTAAAGTCTCAAAATTTCCTTAGTTTTGTACATGCAGAGGACATTAGGAAGACAAAAGAAGCCATGGAGAAACTTGAATTAAAGGAAAAAATATTTAGCTTTGTGAATAGATATAGATATTGTGATGGTAGTTATCGCTATATTGAATGGATCTCCCAAGCCTATGATAATTTAATCTATGGATCAGGTAGAGATATTACCGAAAGCTATGAAAAACAGCAACAAGTGGAATTTTTAAGTTTTCGCGATTATCTCACGGGTCTATATAATAGACGGTATATGGAAGATGCTATTAAACGACTTGATACTTGGCGGAACTTGCCACTTACCCTTATGGTGGTGGATATTAAGGGCCTTAAACTTACCAATGATGCCTTTGGTCATGAAATGGGAGATAAGTTAATTAAAGTAGCTGTAAAGAGTATGAAAAAGGCATGCCGATCTGATGATGTTATTGGCAGGGTAGGTGGAGATGAGTTTCTAGTATTACTCCCTAATACTAATTATTCCCAGGCAAAGAATATTAAGGAAAGAATGATGAAGAAAGCAAGTAATATGACAGAGGATTCCTTAATTGTATCTTTTGCAATAGGATATGCTGTAAAAACAATGCCATCACAAAGCATTATAGAAATAGAAAAAACAGCAGATAAGAATATGTACCGTCATAAGGCCAAATATGGCAAGCTTATGCGTAATAAAACAGTAGAATCAGTTCTCGCCACTGTTTTTAGTAATGATTATAAAGAACAAATTCACGCAGAGGGCGTATCCTTCTATTGTGAGCAGATTGCCCGGGCTATGGGCTTATCTCCTAATGATATTGGGGATGCTAAAATGGCTGGTATCTTACACGATATCGGTAAGATTACGATTCCATTAGAGATTTCTAATAAGCTAGGCAAATTAAAGCAAGATGAATGGGAAGAAGTAAAAAGGCATCCTATAACAGGTTATAATATTCTTAAGGGAGTAGATGAATACGCTCATTTAGCAGAAGGGGTGCTATACCATCATGAAAGACCAGATGGGAGAGGATATCCGCAAGGTCTAGGCGAAGCCCAAATTCCGCTGCTATCGAAAATTATTGCAGTAGCTGATGCTTATGAGGCGATGACCTCTAATCGTCTTTATAAAAAAGCAAAAACTCAAGATGAAGCAATAATAGAACTTAAAAAGCACTCAGGAACTCAATTTGATTCTGAAATTATAGAAGTTTTTATAGATAAGGTAGTTAATCAATAAAAAATAAAATAAAGGGTATAATGAAGAATCATTATATATGGTGAAAATTATGTCAGCAACGATTTGGGCTCTAATCCCTCCTATTGTAGCAATTGCACTTGCTTTAATAACGAAGGAAGTGTATATCTCTCTGTTAGTAGGAATTTTAGCAGGCGCCTTATTATTTACAGGATTTAATCCACTACTTGCAGTGGAAGAGACCATTAATATTATGCAAAACAAGATGAGTGACAATATTAGTATTCTGATATTTTTAGCCTTTCTTGGCATATTGGTTACGTTAATTACAAAATCAGGTGCTTCTAAAGCATATGGAGACTGGGCTTCTAAAAAGATCAAAAGTGAAAGAGGGGCATTGCTTGCAACTTCATTTTTAGGAATGCTAATATTTATAGATGATTATTTTAATTGTCTTACAGTTGGCACTGTAATGAGGCCTGTTACAGATAAATATAAAGTTTCAAGGGCCAAATTGGCCTATGTAATAGATTCAACGGCAGCACCAGTGTGCATTATTGCTCCTATTTCTAGTTGGGCAGCAGCGGTTGGGTCATCTCTGCCAGAAAACTCAGGTATTGATGGATTCACATTATTTATTAGGACAATTCCTTTTAATTTATATGCTATTCTTGCGCTTGTTTTTATGTTGTATATTATTTATATGGGAATTGACTTTGGCCCTATGAAAAAACATAATATCTCCCTTGAACAAGGGGCAGTAGAAAAAACAAATGAAGACTCAGACATAGAGATTACTGGTAATGGGAAAGTAATGGATTTAATTCTTCCAATTATAGTTTTGATCATACTGTGTGTTGGTGCTATGCTTTATACAGGTGGAATTTTAGAGGGGCAAAGCATTTCAGAGGCATTTGCAAACTGTGACTCTGCTTTTAGTCTTGTGCTAGGTTCATTCCTTACCCTAATTATTACTTTTGTTTTGTATTTAACTAGAAAAGTTATTAGTTTTAAAGAGTTTTGTGATAGTTTTGGCCAAGGGGTCAAATCTATGGTACCTGCTATTATGATTTTAAGTCTTGCGTGGACATTATCAGGTATATGTAGCGCCGACTACTTAAATATTGGTGGGTATGTTGGCGGGGTTATAGGGGAAAATATGCTCATTGCGTCTCTATTACCGGCTATTTTATTTGTTATTGCAGCAGGACTAGCTTTCTCAACAGGAACCTCATGGGGGACTTTCGGAATCCTAATACCGATTGCAATTTCAGTTGTAGGAGTAGGGGATATTAATCTAATAGCCATTAATGTTGCGGCAATATTAGCAGGAGCTGTATGCGGAGATCATATCTCACCTATTTCAGATACAACCATACTAGCATCTGCAGGGGCTCAGTGTGATCACATTACTCACGTATCAACTCAAATACCATATGCTCTCGTAGTAGCAGGATGTTCCCTTGTAGGATTTTTGATAAGCGGTATAACCCAAAATGGGTGGTTGGGACTGGGGGCTAGTTTAATCGTAATGGCTATTGTTTTATGGGTTATTACGATTAAGGAAAAAAGAACTGCTTAATGCCTGTTGACATTGACCTTAGGTAAGGGTGTATGGTAAGAGTGTAAGGAGATGATCAGATGGAATATACAGTTCAAAAGCTAGCCAATCTAGCAGGTATTAGTAGCAGAACACTTAGGTATTATGATAAAGTAGAAATTCTTAAGCCGGCAAGAATTAATTCGTCAGGATACCGAATATATGGTCAAAAAGAAATTGATCAGCTGCAGCAAATATTATTTTACAAAGAACTAGGTGTCAGTTTAGAGGGGATAAAGGATATCATAACAGCCCATGATTTTGATCGTAAAGCTGCCCTAATAGAGCACCGTGAAAACCTCCTTGCAAAACGAGTGCAGTTAGATAGATTATTATCTAACGTGGATAAAACCATAGCAGAAACAGAAGGAGGTATTACGATGGCAAATCAAGAAAGATTTGATGGATTCAAACAGGAACTAATAAGTAATAACGAAAAGAAATATGGTAAAGAAATCAGAGAGAAATATGGCGATAAGCAGATAGATCAATCAAATAAAGTCATAAGGGGTCTAACTAAGCAACAATACAATGAGCTCAAAAAGCTTGGTGCAGATATTATTATTAAGCTGAAAGAAGCATTTTCAACAGGTGACCCAGCAGGGGAACTAGGGCAACAAGTCGCTAAACTTCATAAAGAATGGTTAGGATATTCATGGCCGTCTTACACGAAAGAGGCTCATGCAGGACTTGCTCAAATGTATGTAGACGATGAAAGATTTACAGCTTATTATGATAAAGATCAGCCAGGTTTGGCAGCATTTTTAAGAGATACAATTTTTATTTATACAGAGACCAAATAAAAGAAATATTATTATTAAAACGATTGGATAAAACCAGTCGTTTTTTAATTACAATTTAATTTAGAATAATGAATTTTATATAAATAACATGTATAATGAAAAGATACAATGTGACAAATAAGAAATAGGAAGTGGATTATGTTTATAAAATATAAAAAAATTATAATGGTTTTTACTGTTGCAATCATAGTTTTATTTTGTATCAATCAGAATAATTCAATAACCATAACAAAAATTGATTATGAAAACAATAAAATTCCACAAGAATTTGAAGGATACACCATTGTGCATATTTCGGATTTGCATAATAAAGCCTTTGGAAAAAAGCAAGAACGTTTATTAAAGAAAATTAGGCGTAGTTCTCCTGATATTATTGTGATTACGGGTGACCTAATTGATAGGAGAAATTATGACCTTGATACTGCAATGATATTTGCAAAAGGAGCGATTGAGATTGCACCCGTGTACTATGTTTCAGGCAATCATGAGGCTTGGTCTGGGGATTATGAGAATATTAGTAAACAATTACGAAATGTAGGTGTTCATGTACTAGATGATACTAAAGCTGAAATTGTAAAGGGCAAAGGAACCCTAGAGATTTTAGGTTTATCAGACCCGGATTTTTTAACGTCTAGTTATATAGACGGTACTAATTTATCTCATTTAAAAGAGACCCTTATCAACTTAGGAGATGATTCGGTTTTTCAAATTTTACTTTCTCATAGGCCTGAGCTTTTTGATTTATATGCTGGAGAAAATATGGATCTTATTTTTTCAGGACATGCACATGGTGGGCAAGTTAGGTTGCCTTTTGTGGGAGGACTAGTGGCGCCAGATCAAGGCTTGTTTCCTAAATATACAAGTGGTTCTTACATCCAAAAAAAATCTACTCTTATTGTTAGTAGAGGTCTTGGTAATAGCATCATTCCATTGCGTCTATTTAATAGACCAGAAATTATAGTTGTTACCCTTAAATAAGGCGTATGATAACCACTTAGTGGCTATCATACGCCTTTACATATTCAAAGCTAGCGTAAGGACTATGTTTGGTAAAAAGCTTAGTCTTTCCAGTGAAAAATTCAAAAGTGGCAGGACAAGAAGGTCTCTCGTGGATAATTCTGCTCATATGGCCAAGATCGGGTGCTTTTAAGGGGTATCCATATCCTTTAGGGACTGTTATCCTTAAAGAGTAACAGCCTCTTTTAAGGAGCAGCTGTCCTTCATTAGCATATAAAATTTTGCCGCCATTATAAGTGGCAAAGCGGTATTCTTTGCCTTTATAATAAACAATAGCAATCAGTCCGCGAAAACTAAAGCCATAAGAAGGAATATGAGCAATGGAAAGAACAATTGAGGTTTTATCCTTAAAGTCGTTACATTGTATCCAAGTATAAGAATTAGGGAATGAGCTACCCCAATCTTTTTCTATATAGCCATTTCCCATATGGAAATTAATCGTTTCATTATTGATCTTAAGGTAGCCATGGGTAGAATGCCCCATGCTAATAATTCCGTGATTACATTCCATATTAGGAATAAGAGAAAAGGGCCCCATAATATCGTATTTGATGGGTGTAAAGGGACCATAACTTATTTTACCTTGAATATTTATTTTAGGGGTTGTAATAGAAACGGAAATTCCCTTTTTAGAAAATATATTATTCCCTATTTTAATATACAAGGAGTTCTTTGCTGCGTAAAACTGGCTAAAAGGATATTTAATAAAGTAAGATTGATCATTGGTGATTATTTGAATAAATGCAAAAGGCCGTCCGTTTTTAGGAATATGAACCCCTGGGATAAAAGAAATTGTTTTATCAAAAGATTGATGTTTAAAATACCATCCTTCAAAAAAGCCATTGGCATTTTGCTTAATATGATGGTTTCTCATGATCTAGTCCTTTCTGGGAGGGATTGTTTAGGATAGAGCCTTCATAGTCAAACCTAGAACCGTGACAAGGACAATCCCAGGAAAAATCATCAGGATTCCAAGCTAGCTGACAGCCTAAATGAGGGCACTTTGTAGAGACGATATAAATATCATCTGAAGTTTTTTTGTAGACGCCTATTTTTTCTCCCTTATAATCTATAATACCGCCATGTCCTACTTCCACATCTTCAAGCTCGGCAGATGGAATATAAAGATTTTGTTTAATAAGACCGGATACAGTTTCAGCCCCATCAATAGTAAACTTTTTGGCTGAGGCCATTAGGTTGCTTCTTTGAGGACTAAAAACTTCTTGACAATCATTAACCTTACCTAGGATCATATCGGTTAGAATCATAGCAGAAGCCATAGAAGAGGTCATTCCCCATTTGTTGAAACCAGTTGCCACATAAAGATGATCTGTGCTTGTAGAATATTCCCCAATATAAGGGATTCCATCATGGGTCATACAATCTTGCGTTGCCCAGGAACAAATCTGCTGACTTTTAGGATAGAATTCAAGAGCTTTGCTACTTAGCTTAGTATAGTTACCACCTTTTTCATTTTCACCAGTACGGTGACCACATCCACCAAAAACAATCATATCTTTATATGTTCTAAAGGAATAACTAATGTCATCAATACCTAGATAAGCACCATCTAAGGTGCCAGCGTTTTTGAGTGCTGTATCATAGGAACGTTCTTGGTGCATCCTAGCAAAATAATATCCAGGAGCATTAATAAAGGGGAAATGAGTGGTAATGATGATGTTATCTGCAGTAATTTTTCCACCTGTGGTTAAAACTGTATGATCTTTGACTTCAAGGGCTTTGGTATTTTCATAAATGGAAAGATTAAGGGCAATAGAACTTAAAAAAGCTAAAGGATTAAACTGAGCTTGTTCATCCATTTTTAACGCTAATTTAACTTCAAATGGTAGGGTCGTATGAGTGGTTAAGCTTCCTCTTAGTCCTAAGGATTCCATTGCAGAAAATTCTAGATTCAAATCATCATTATCTTCGGTTGTATATAGATAGGTTGGGGTTGTTTTGAAATTACAATTAATTTGGTTATCTTTAATGATTGTACGGTACATATTCAAGGCATCTGAATTTGCCTTGGCATATTGGACAGCTTTGTCTATGCCGAATTGATTGATGATTTTGTAGTAAATAAGACCGTGTTGGCAAGTGACTTTAGCAGAGGTATAGGGTGTGACACCAGAAGCAATGGTATTAGATTCAATTAAAATACAGTCTACCCCTTGTTTGGTAAGTAAATAAGCTGTTAATATACCAGTAATTCCAGCGCCGATTACACAAACATCGGTTTCAATATCTGATTTAAGAGAATTAAATCTTGGTAATTGACTATCTAAAGACCATATTGATTTCAAATTAAACACTCCTTTTGAATCATTATTACCTGTTGGGTCAATTTATATACCAAAGAAAATGAATACAATAGAAGGAATAGAATAGGTAGAGGTGTTATGATACAATATAAACAGACTAATTACTTATAGTGATTTAAAAAGGAGCAGAAAAATATGAAACAGTCAGATTTATATAAAGCTATTTTTTACAGGAAATCTATTCGAAAATACGAGATGACCTCCTTGCCAGAGGATTTAATGACAGAAATAAAAACGTATATAAATAGTGTAAAGTACTTAGATGATTCTATAAAAGTAGAGTTATCTTATCTTGAGACAAATGAGGTGAAAAATTTATTACCAATTAAGGCGCCACACTATATTTGCGTTTATTCTGAGACGAAGGATGGCTATTTAATGAACATAGGATTTATACTACAGCAAATTGATTTATATCTATCTGCAAAAGGAATAGGAAGTTGTTGGCTTGGGATGGCAAAACCAGCTAAAGGGATCCTAAAGCAAAAAGAGGGTATGGATTTTGTTATTATGCTTGCATTTGGTAATAGTGAAGAGTCAGTCCGCCGAAAAGACTTGTTAGAATTTAAGCGTAAAGAATTAGATGATATATCAACGGCAAAAGGAGCAAATAAGCTGTTAGAACCTGTTCGCATTGCACCTTCAGCAACCAATAGCCAGCCTTGGTTTTTTACAGGGAATGAAAGTGAACTACATTTACACAGAACAAAACTCAGCCTAATTAAGACACCAGTGTATGGAAAAATGAATCAAATTGATATGGGGATTGCAGCCTGCCATTTATATTTGTCAGCATTAGAACAGAATAAAAAAGTGGACTTTACTGTGAAAGAAATGGATCCGGATGAAATACCAAAAGGATACCAGTATATGATTAGTGCTACGATGGTAGGAAAGGTATAGGGTAGTATGTAGGGGGGATTAGCATAGAATTTGATGATATCGATAAATTAATAGCACAAAGGCAAAAAGAAGTTAAGAAAGAAAAGAGCCAGATAGGATATGGGCTAATCTTGATTTTTATGGCTACAATAGTATGTGTTTTACTTTGGAAGAATCACCATATATATGCCGTAAGCTTAGGAGTGGGTATTACTATAGGTATTATTTTAAGGTATTCAAGATTTTGTTTTGCAGCTGCTTTTAGAGATCCATTTATTACGGGAAATACAAAAGTAATACGAGGTGTTATACTAGGTCTTATTGTGAGCACTATTGGTTTTGGAATGATTCAATCTAGGTACCTACCCAATGCTATTGGTGGGTATGAAATGATCCCGGGTGCTATAAGTGCAGTGGGGATTAATGTAATGATAGGAGCATTTATCTTTGGCATAGGAATGGTTTTAGCTGGGGGGTGCGCTTCAGGGCTACTTATGAGAATTGGGGAAGGACATACGGTTCACTTAGTTGTTATTATTGGATTTATAATAGGGACTGTATTAGGGGCCAAAGATTATGGATTCTGGTATAAAATCTTAATTAAGGATGCTAAAATTATTTATTTCCCAGATTATTTAAATTTAAAAATAGTTGTTTTAATTCAAGTTACGATACTTTTTATTTTATATATAGTGGCACTATGGTACGAGAAGACACATGTAAAACAATAATAATGGAGGTATTGATATGGCAGTAAGGAAAATAGATTGTTTGACTGAATTATGTCCCATTCCCATACTTAGAGCTATAAAGGAGTTTAGAACAATGGAAGCGGAAGATATCTTAATCATTAGAGCGGATCATAGTTGTGTGCCAATTGATCTTAAAAAGTGGGCGGTGGAAAAGAAATATCCTATAAAATCAATGGAAGTAGGCGCAGGAGAGTGGGAAGTGTACATTCAAAAACCAAAGTAAAATGAGGAGATAAAAAATGGAGAAGATTAGAAAATATCTAAAAAAAACTTGGCCATATTGGGTAGGTGGCATTCTACTTGGCCTTATGAATGTTATTTTATTAGCCTTAGTAGGCATGAATTGGCAAATAACCAGTGGTTTTTTGCTTTGGGGAGTTGGGATTTTAAAATGGATGGGGTTTAATCCTTTAAAGTGGGAGTATTTTAGTCATTTTCAATCTTATTATGGACCTCTAGTTTTAGAAAAGCGTATTTTTATTAATCAATATACACTTTTAAATATAGGTGTTATTCTAGGTTCTTTAGTGGCTACTTTATTAGCTTCACAATTTAAATTTAAAAAAATTAAAAATATAAAACAGATTTTTATAGCCCTTGCGGGTGGTATTATGATGGGATATGGCTCAAGAATAACAGCTGGTTGTAATATAGGTGCTTTTTTTAGTGGGATACCGTCATTTTCCCTACACGGATGGGTCTTTGGAATATTTAGTTTTTTAGGTGTAGGAATAGGAATTAAGCTTTTGATACGTTTTATATTATAAAAGAGGATTTTGCCTAGCAAAATCCTCTTTTATTTGAAATAATAAAATTTACAAATAGTTGTTCATATTCTGTGAAGGTATAGTTTTTTCTTGATGCAAGATAGTATGAAAAATCAATTTTTAAATCTTCTATTTCAATAATTTTTAAGGATTGGTTTTTAAGTTCTGCTGCAACAACGATTCGAGGTAAGAAAGAAAATCCTTTTCCGGATACAATAGAGGATTTAATAGCCTCTGGAGAATTTAAATTATAAATAATCTTTAAGTCTTTGATGAAAATATTGTTTTTCTTTAAAGCTTCTTCCATTACATAACGCGTTCCAGATTCCTCTTCTCGTAAAATTAGAGGGAAATCTTTCAGGTCTTTTGTAGAAATCTTTGAAGGGGATAAAATATTATTCCCTACTAAAAGTAACTCGTCAGATACGATTGGTTCCATTTTCATATCTTTTATATGAAAATTATGCTGTACGATACCAAGATTAATCGTATGGTCTTGGAGTTTTCGAATCACTTCAGTGGAGTTAATAACATCCATGTTAATAGCGACTTCTTCGTGGACATCTTTAAAAGTAAAAAGGCTACAAGGAAGGGCGTATTCACCCACGCTTTTACAAGCACCAATGATGAGTTTTGGAGCCTCTTGATTTAAATTGATTAAATCTCTTTTTATATTTCCTTGAATAGAAAGCAGGGTCTCAGCGTAGTTAAAGACAACGCTTCCCTCTTCAGTAAGTTCAACGCCTTTGTTACTCCTAGTTAGCAAGGTTACTCCCAGTTCATTTTCCAAACTTTTAAGTTGGCCACTAAGTCCTGGTTGGCTAAGATGTAAGAGGTTAGCTGCCTTGGAAATACTATTATGTGTTACTGTCATATAAAATGATTCTAGATATTCAAGATTCATATGGTCACATCCTAAGGTTTAATAAATAGTTATGTAAGAAGTATACCTTATATTAGGTTAAAAGAAAATGCTATAGTGTATAACACATCCCTTCTGTTAAAAACTTGTCATAAGGGGTATGCTATTGATAGATAATTAACAAAGATCCGTAGGAATTTGTTAATTAGTTAGGAATAGTAATATATATTATACATAACAAACTTAAGGGGGAGAAAGAATGAAAAAAAACGAACAAGTCATTGGTTGGATAGGGGTTATTTTAGTATTGGTTTTAGGAAAAACACTTTTAGCATCAGATATGTTATTTTTTAGGTTGTTAATAGGTGTAGGTTTTGGGTATGCTTTATCAAGATCATACTCTGGTTTTGCAGGAAGTGTTAACCGTGCACTTAATACAGGATCAACAAAATTAATGAGGAATCTTATGGGGCTTTTCTTTTTCTCGGCACTGGTAACAACAGGATTTTTATTTAAAGCAAATCCAGCAGATTATGATCTTTGGATTAATCCTATTAACCTTGGATTAATTGCAGGAGGAATATTATTTGGATTTGGTATGTCATTTTCATCATGCTGTGCTTCCGGGGTATTAACAGACTTAATTACAGGTTTACCTAGAGCACTTATTACATTGATATTTTTTGGATTCGGCGTATTTATAGCCTTTCCATTACAAAAAACAGCAGGATGGGTTACAAATTCATGGTTTTCATCACCAGTAGGACTGGAAAAATCAGGTGGTGTATTTTTACCAGACCTATTTAAATGGGACGGGGCAGAAGGTTATATAGGCGCCCTTATTTTAACAGCTATTTTCTGTAGTATCGTTATTGCATTCTCATATCTTTATGAGAAAAACAGGAAACAAAATAAAACCTACACAGGGGTATTAACAGAAAACATGCAGTATGCAGCAGATACCTTTGATAGTAAAGATTATGAATTGTTAAGTGAAACAACTTACAACAGAGTATTTGTAAAGCCTTGGACTTTAGCACAAGGATTTTTAGTTCTAGGTACACTATATACAATTTTAATGGGGGTTACTAAGTCAGGATGGGGAGCATCAACACCTTATGGTCTTTGGTTTGGTAAAGTTCTTATGGTGTTTGGCGTTTCAGCAGAGAGTTTAGCAGCATACACAAAAATGCCTGATACAGCATTTTTAACACCATTTTTCCAGCATGGCGTATCCGTACAAAACTTTGGTATATTAGTGGGAACAACATTATTCTTATTAACAGCTGGTCAGTTTAAAAAGACTTTTATGTCAGAACTTAAAATTACAGGAAAAGAAGCGTTATTGTATGGACTAGGTGGTATTACAATGGGAGTAGGAACAAGACTTGCTAATGGATGTAATGTAGGAGCTTTATATACACCTATTGCAAACCTGTCACTTGCAGGATGGATTTTCTTAATTGTTATGGTTATTGGTGGTATTCTAGGGAATATGTTTGCTAAAAAGTTGGTAAAATAAGAATCTAAAGAGGAGGAGTTATTATTATGGGTAAAAAGATATTAATTATTGGTGGGGTAGCTGGAGGAGCTTCAGTTGCAGCAAGAGCACGAAGAATTGACGAGTCAGCAGAAATTATTATGTTTGAACGTGGGCCACACGTATCATTTTCTAATTGCGCTCTTCCATATCACTTGAGTGGTATCATTGAAAATAGTGATGACCTGGTTTTAATGCACCCAGATCAATTTAAAAAACAGTACAACATAGATGCTAGGGTTAACAATGAAGTAATCAGCGTTAACAAAGAAGAGAAGAAAGTTGTTGTTAAAAACGTTCTTACAGAAGGCACCTACGAAGAGTCTTATGACACATTAGTCTTATCACCTGGTGCTAATCCAATCCTTCCAAAAAGTATAGGTGGCATTGGGAACCCAAATGTATTTGTCGTAAGAAACGTGGTTGATATTAGCAGTCTTAATGCCTATATCGTGAGGCATAATATTGAAGATGCAGTAGTCGTTGGCGGGGGATACATTGGTGTTGAGGTAGCAGAAAACCTAAAACTTGCTGGCAAAAATGTTAGCTTAGTAGAGTGCGCGGATCAAATTATGAATCCTTTTGATTATGATATGGCTCAAATCCTTCATAAAGAAATGATGGACAAAGAAGTTAATCTTATCCTCGGAGATGCCCTTCAAAAGATTAGCAAGGATTCAGTACAATTGGCGTCTGGTAAAAAAATAAAGGCGCAAGTTGTTGTTATGGCAATAGGCGTTTCACCAGAAACAAGTCTTGCAAAAGAGGCTGGACTTGAAATTGGTGAAACAGGTGGTATAAAAGTAGATCGCAACTATTTAACCAATGATAAAAATATTTATGCTGTAGGTGACGCAATAGAAGTTTATAACAGCCTAACTAAACAGGCGGCTAGATTCCCACTTGCAGGGCCAGCACAAAGGCAAGCAAGAGCAGCAGCAGATCACATGTACAACATACCCCATAACAATACGGGTCTTATTGGATCATCAGTGGTTCAAGTATTTGACTTATCAGCAGCTTCAACAGGCTTAAGTGATAAAGCAGCAACAGCAGCGGGAATTCCTCATGATTTTGTTTATATCATTCCAAGCGATAAAGTGGGTCTTATGCCAGATAGTCATCCAATGCACTTTAAACTTGTATATGAATACCCAACAGGGAGAATATTAGGGGCACAAGCTATTGGTAAAGGAAATGTTGATAAGAGAGTTGATATTATTGCTACTATGATTACAATGGGTGGAACTCTAGAAAACTTAAAAGAACTTGAGTTATGCTATGCACCTGTCTTTGGAACAGCTAAAGATATTGTTAATCATGCGGCACTAGTAGGACTTAACTTACTAAATGGTAGATTTAAGCAGGTTCCCGTATCTAAGACAAGAGAACTTGTAGAGAATAATGCATTTATTGTTGACGTAAGGGAAGCATATGAATTTGAAAATGGACACCTGATTAATGCAGTTAATATTCCACTTAGTGAGATTAGAGGTAGAATAGACGAAATACCAAAAGATAGGCCTGTTTACCTACACTGCCGTTCAAGCCAAAGAAGTTATAATGCAGTACTTGCACTTCAAGGCGTAGGATATGAGAATGTATTTAATATATCAGGATCCTATTTGGGAATATGCTGTCATGAATATTACCAAGATCAAGTAACAGGAAGAGATAAGATTGTAACACAGTACAACTTTAACTAGAGGTTGATTATCGGCCATAAGTATTAAAGGAAGATATAATTAAATCATGATGCTGTCGGTAATATAAGATAGTATCATGATTTTTTAATATAAGTCATCACTTAAAGCTGGAAAATGATGAAAGGAATACAATAATGGATATGAAAAGGAATAAAATTTTATCTATAGGCACAGTAGGGGCTATTTTGATAATATGGTTTACTGTTACATCCCTAAACCTAGTTGATTCTAAATTAGTGCCACATCCAGTTGCAGTCGTAAAAGCTTTGGTAGAGATTATAAAAAACGGATATAGGAACTATACATTACTAGAACATCTATTTGCCAGTTTAGGAAGGTTGCTAGTTGCCCTTCTAATGGCTATATTGGCAGGCGTACCATTAGGACTTTATAGTGGTTATAATACAAAGGTTAAGGCACTATTAAATCCTATAATAGAGTTCTATAGACCCCTACCGCCACTGGCTTACTATACAATTTTAATTTTATGGTTAGGGATTGATAATTCATCCAAGATCGTTCTTTTGTTTTTAGCAAGCTTTGCGCCTATTTATATTGCCTGTGTATCTGCCGTGACAAAAGTAAAAGAGGACTATATGAAAAGTGCTTATGTTGTAGGGGCTAATAAAAAACAAGTATTTTTCCATGTTATATTTCCGGCTTGTTTGCCAGATATATTTGTAGGACTTAGAACAGGACTGGGAGTGGCTTATACGACTTTAGTGTCTTCAGAAATGGTGGCAGCTAAATCTGGAATAGGTTGGATGGTACTAGATGCAAGTAGAAATTTAAGAAGTGATATTATATTTCTAGGGATTATCATAATGGGTATAACCGGTATATTATTAGATAAAGGTATACAGATGATTGAGTTTAAACTAGTTCCTTGGAAAGGCAAAGAGTGATTATAAGATACAGGAGGAAATCATGAAGAAAAAACAATTACTATTAATAACCGCTTTAATTTTATCATCATTAATGTTATTAACAAGTTGTCACAAATCAGGATCAGGCAGTAGTAATAGCAATCTCAAAGTTGTCAGTATTGGGACCCAAAGGATTCCAAATGGTGAGAAAATCGCTGTGGATAAAAAATACTTTGAAGAGGAATTTGGCGTTGAAGTTAATGTTATAGAATTTAACGCAGGGGATATAAGAAATGCATTAGTATCAAAAGATATTGATTTTGCACATCTTGGCGTATCATCAGGGGTACTTGGAATCGCAAGCGGTATTGACGCAGAGGTAATATGGATTCATGAAGTTTTAGGAGAAGCTGAAGGGTTAGTAGGCAAAAATGGCTCAGATATAAAATCAATCCATGATCTTGTTGGTAAAAAAGTAGCGACTGCATTTGCTACAACAGCTCACTATAGTTTATTAAAGGCATTAAAGTTAAATGGTATACCTGAGAAAGACGTGACCATATATGATATGCAAATGCCTGACATATACGCAGCATGGCAACGTGGGGATATTGATGCAGCTTATGCTTGGGAACCTACTCTGTCAAGCCTTTTAGAAGATGGGGAGGTCATCCTAACGAGCAAGGAACTCGCAGAGCAAGGAATTGTAACATCTAATATAGAAATCGTACGGACGGAGTTTGCCAACAGCCATCCTGAGATCGTAATAGGATATATAAAAGCTGTTGATAGAGCTGTAATGTTATACAAAGAGGACCACGCTGAAGCCATTAAATCTATTTCTCAGGAGCTAAATATCAGTGAAGAGGAAGCCGAAGCGCAAAGTTCAGGATCTGTGTGGCTAGATGGAAAAGAGCAACTAGGTGGTGCTTATTTTGGCACAAGTGATCAGAAGGGGGATTTGCCAAACTCTTTAAAAGATATAGCAGATTTTTTATATGAACAAAAAAGCTTAGCTCAAGAACCAAAGCTAAGCACTTTTGAAAAAGCTGTGAATCCTATGTATATAGAAGAAGCAATAAAGTAGAAAAGAGGTGCACAGTGGATAAGGATTTAGTAGAAATAAAGGATGTTGACTTAATATATCTTGGTGATAAAGAAGATTTAAAGGTTTTGTATAATATAAATCTGACGATTAAAGAAAATGAATTTATATGTCTTCTGGGGCCTTCAGGTTGTGGAAAAAGCACACTACTTAATATCATTGCAGGTTTTGTTAAACCTTCAGTAGGAACGGTTGAACTAAATGGGAAAGCTATAGAAGGGCCGAATTCCAACCGAGGGGTTGTTTTTCAAGATTCAGTTTTATATCCTTGGCTTAATATATATGATAATGTATCATTTGGAATAAGAATGAGGAAGTTTCTGAAAGAAGAAGTGGCCGAGTTGACGAATCAGTATCTAGAACTTGTTGGGCTGGGGGAGTTTAGGGATCACAGACCCTATGAGCTTTCAGGTGGCATGAGGCAAAGAGCGTGTCTTGCTAGAATATTAATAGGTAATCCTAGAATAATCTTAATGGACGAGCCTTTTGGGGCTTTAGATTCAATGACTAGAGACAAGATGCAAGAATTAACAAGAAAAATTTGGTTTAAAACTAAAAATACTGTGTTTCTTATCACACATGATATTGATGAAGCATTGCTTTTAGGGACTAGGGTTATATTGATGTCCCCAAGACCGGGTAAAATTATGAAAGAATTTAATTTAGACTTTACTTCTAAAATATTATCTGGAAGCTACAAAGACATAAGATACTCAAAAGAGTACCAGGATATTAGAAAAGAAATAGTGGATACAATTAGCCTTTATCAGGTGTAGGTACAGTGCTTGACAATATAGTTCAGTAACATATAATTAAATTATGAGACCATTGGTAATACTGAGAAGCTATCATGTTTTTTAAAAAGTGTAGTCATGGGGTTAGTCACCAATAGGCCATAAGCCAGTATGAATGGGTAAGATGGATACTAATATAACATAGAAGTAAGGAGTCATTTATGGGAAAATATTATGGAAATTTACAAAAAGTGAAGAATGGTAAAAGGAAATATGCTATAACGCCCAATATTATAGGTGGATTTATACTCCCTGACCAATTAGAAACAATCGCTAAAGTAACCAAGAAATATAATGGGGTACTTAAGTTAACATCAGGTCAAAGAATTCTAATCACTAATTTAGAAGAAAAAGATCTACCCGAGGTATGGGAGGAGTTAGGCATGGAGCCCGCTGTGGTATCCCAAAACTCAATTAAAAATGTAGAAATGTGCCCGGCAGGATTTTGTAAAAGAATGAAATATAATACCATTGGTATATCTATGAAATTGTACAATAAATATTTCCAAATGGAAATGCCATGTAGAACGAAAATAGCCGTAGCAGGTTGCAGAAATGCATGTGGCGGTGTCTATAGCAAGGATGTAGGCGTAATAGCAGATGTTAATGGATTATTAATGGTGGTAGCAGGAGGGTCTTCGGGGTTTTATCCTAGAATAGCGGATATCGTTGTAAGAGACTTAACAGAAGATGAGGCTTTAGTCGTTATAGATAAGCTATTTGCTTACTACCAAGATCAGGCTAATCCGGGGGAGAAGCTTGGCGATTTTATTGAAAGAACAGGTTTAGAGGCTTTGCAGACAGCTTGCGCGTGAGCTTGAAGTACCGGTATCTATCAGCACCTTCAGACTTTGAAGTTTAACTATAAACTTCAAAGTCTAAAGGTTTTTTTTTTACATTGTAGATTGCAAATGGACTGAAATAGGGGTAGGATTAGATTAGAATATTCACACAACCACAAAACAGATGCAGGGCCCAAAGTGCTCAAGGCTAATGAGATACGGGGAATAATTGAAGGGGGAGAAACTAGAAAATGAAGGTGAATATCATACAGGTAAAGGATTATTTAACAAAGTCTAATTTACCCGCCAGTGATTTTGTGATAAATCCATATATTGGATGCCCTCATGCCTGCAAGTACTGCTATGCTTGCTTCATGAAAAGATTTACCGGGCACAAGGAGGAGTGGGGGACTTTTCTTGATGTGAAGGTTAGTATGAAGCCGATTAATGTGAAAAAATTAATTAATAAAAGTGTATTCATTTCATCCGTTACGGATTGTTACAATATTTATGAAGAAAAGTATGAAATAACAAGAACTATCTTGGAACAGTTGGTGGATGTGGATTGTATGGTGGGGATATCGACAAAGTCTAAGTTGATATTGAGGGATATTGATTTATTAAAGAGGTTTAAGGATTTAAAGGTTTCTATGTCAATTAATACACTAGATGAAGAATTTAGAAAAGATATGGATAATGCATCCAGTATAGCAGAACGTATTACTGTATTAAAGGAGTTACATAATCAAGGAATTTATACAGCATTATTTATGTCTCCAATATTTCCATATATTACGGACTTTAAAAGTATTATTCAAGCCACTCATGAGTTCATAGACGAGTATTGGTTCGAAAATTTGAACTTACGGGGGAAACTATAAGAATGTAATAATGGATTATATTATGGAAAAATATCCTCAATACGCTTCCGGCTATCAAGCGATTTATATAACTAAGCAGAAAAAATATTGGGGAGAATTATCAATAGAAATAGAGCAATTTTGTAAAGAAAAAGAAATCAAATATATAAATTATTTTTATCATGAGAAGCTAGTAAAGGAAAAAATAGAGAGAAGTAAGACGGATTAATATTTATCTTAAAGTTTTCCCCCTTTCATTATATTCATTGTCATTTTAAAAAAGTCTGACTATATTGGATTGAATCTTAGAAATATACTCTTCCATCAAGGGGAAAATATCTACCTACGACATCTTTATTGTCACCTCAACACACGTTGAGACGGTTGAATTGATATCGAAGGGGGTAAGCAGTAATAGAACACCAAAAAAAGGTATCTCATACAACTGAGGTACCTTTTTTACTAGTGAGTGTTATATTTTGAACTTATAAACCAATGTATCGAGTTCTTCTGCTAATTGCGCTAGCTGTTCACTAGAACTTGAGATTTCTTCCATACTAGCAGTTTGTTCTTCAATAGAAGCAGATGACTCCTGGGTACTAGCAGCATTTTCTTGGGCAATAGCAGCTAGGCTTTGAACCAGTTCTATTAATTCGCCTGTGTTATTATTAATTTCTTTTCCTGTAAGGGAAAGGGTATGAATGTTATCTTTGGTATGCTCTATTGCAAAGGCTATCATTTTAAATGTTTGTCTTGTATCATTAACCCCTTGGGTCTGAGCTACTACAAGTTGTTGAATATCTTGGATTGTAAGCACGGCCTCTTGTGTTCGGCCCTTTAGCTCACTAATAATCGTATTGATTTCGTGGCTAAACTTATTAGATTCTTCAGCTAGTTTTCGAATTTCACTTGCAACGACAGCAAATCCTTTACCGGCTTCCCCAGCTCTAGCGGACTCTATAGCGGCGTTTAAAGCAAGTAGATTGGTTTGGTCTGCTATATTTTGTATCATGGTACTAGCGCTTTCAATCCTATTTGCATTTTCGTGGGTAGCGTTAACAATATTGAAAATATGATGAGTCGCTGTTTCGTTTTGTGCTGTCATTTTTACGACTTCATTTAAGATATAGAAACCTTCTTCTTTTCGCTTATCAATATCAAGGGCAGATGTATTTAACTCAGCAATGTTGATATCGTTAGTTGCCAGTAAAGTGTTGATTTCCCCAGCTTTGATAGAACCTTTTTCTGTATGAACAGCCTGATCAGAAGCGCCATGTGCAATATCATCTACTGCTTTAACCACTTCTTCTAGTGCAAGTGAAGATTCCTCGGATGCCGTAGCGAGCTGAGTGGATGCACTAGCCACTGAGTGAGAGGTATCTGCTATACTGCTAATTAGACTGACTAAGTTTTGTTGTAACAAAGCTAAAGAAGAAGCAATATCCCCGATTTCATCTTTCCTCGTAACAAGGCTTTTTAGACTATTATCATTAGCAGTTAAGTCATAGTGAGCTATTTTGTTGATTGCGTTTGACATAAGAACGATAGGAGCTGAGAAGCTCTTAGCAATGATTAGAATAATAATTAATGAAATAATTAGGATCAGCACAGTCATTCCAATGGTATTTCTTATTAAAGCCTGATTATATGACTTTATTAGAAGCGCAGAAGTTTTTGTAGCGGTTCCAACAAACAAAATGCCGACTGTGTCCCCTTTATTATCTGTAATGGGTTCATATGCCGTATAGTAGTTCTCGCCAAGGATATCTGCCTGACCGATATATGCTTGTCCCTTTATAAGAGAGGGGTATGCTGGGCCATCTTGTGCTAAGAAGGTACCAGTAGCCCTTTGATTATCTTCTGATATAACATTAGAAGAGATGCGTTTAAATTCATCCCCGGATTTAGCAAATATAGTGGCAACATCTCCTAAGTCTTCAGATATAGCATCTACCATATCAAAATTTCCTTCTAGAGGATTGCCCGCACTATCATAAAGTTCTCCATCAATGGACTTAACCTCGCCATAGAAGTTGTTAAGATACTGATGAGCTGATGCGATATCTCCCTTTAACTTATCCGTTAGCATCTGGGACTGTAAATTATTCATCCCATTAAAACCGCTTACAAAACCTAATACACCCAAAATTAAACTTGATAAAAACACTAAAACACCAAAATATAGGACTAATCTAGTTCTTATGCTTTTCATGCAGCACCCCTTATTGATATGTATATAATAATATGTATTGTAACATATATAGATGAAAAATCAAGCACAGGGGAACATCACAAAGATCTCTAGAAAGATAGATATCTAGATACCTTTATGCTATATCGCCTAGTTAAAAGTTATAATCTTTGGTGGACATTTTTCCATTGCTTCAGTGATTAAATCCATTTCTCCAGGATCAATATCTTGACTAAGAACCTTTGCTTTTTTACTGTTCATTTTGAAGTGCTTTGGTGATATTTTAGTACAAAGACCACAACCAATGCAATATTCTTGAGAGATGCGAATTATCTTTTGTTCAGATTCTTCTTTTAGTTCATCGGCTGGCAGATCTTCTTTTTTAACAAATTTAGAAGTTATAGAACCCATAAGGAAAATAGAAGTTGTTGTAAGAATCCACCTAACAATCATAAATTTAGGGCCAAGGAATTTAGATTCATTTATGAGCATAGGAACTTTAAGAACGGCCCATGTACTAAGAAGGATAACAATATTAGAAATGCTTGCCCCTTTCGAAAGAAGTGCTTTACAGACTGGAAACGCTGCATATATTGGGCCAGCTGAAAAACTACCTAAAAGGAAAGAGAATATAGAACCTTTAAATCCAGAGTTTCGTCCTAAATTCTTCTCAATGGCATCCTTAGGGACCCAAGCAGTTATAAGCGCAGTAAGAAGAAGTATAACAGGCATAATCATTAACATTTCTTTTACATAATATAAACTGTTTCCAATAGATTGTAAGGCTTTACCAGGCATAAATAGTGCAAGTGCAAGATATAATACCATAACACTAAATAAAAACTTATTATTACTAATAGCTGATTTTACTTTGCTCATAATATAACCCCCATAACGAGTGCAATGACAATAGCGAATATAAAACTTAATGAATTTCTAGTGACTGTGAACTTGGTACCAAATTCTTTTTTCTCAAGGGGAAATGTAACAATCCCAACCATGGTTAAAGTCGTTAAAAAAGCGACAACCGGGACAATACTAGCCCCAGCGTCTACCAAAGTTCCTGCCAGTGGGAAGGCCACGAAAGCGGGTATTAAAGTAATACATCCTACAAGAGCAAATACAATTGTTGTCATTAGAGAATTGGAATTTCCGGCATACTGCTTGATTGTTTCAGGTGGAAGAAAGGTTAAAATTAGCCCGATTAAAAATAAAATACCAATAATTTCTCCGCCCATGCTTTTCATCATGCCACTAGATCCTTTAATAGCATTTAATGTTTTCTTTTTATCCTTTTTAATTGAAATACCTAACCAGATTGATGTAATAATCCAAAATACAATGGTGAAAATATCCACAACATATAACCCCCTTTTAATTTCTTACTTTCTATAGTATAATCAAAAATAAAATATAAAGGTGTTACCATGGTAACTAATTGGAGGAAAAATTATAAAAATAGAAAATTATATAGGGGCCCTAGTAAGTTTGAATTTATTTAATTGTTTTTTACAAAAAGAACTTATAGAAAACTTTAACTTATCTAAGTACACCATAAGAGAATATAGTAGGGGAGAAATTGTTCATCTTCAAAATGAAAAGAGTAAAACCATGGATATTATATTAGAAGGGGAGTTATCTGTTCAAAAAATAGATATAGAGGGCAATATATTGAAGATTGTTGTTTTTTCAGGTGGTGACACCTTAGGAGCAAACCTTTTGTTTTCAAGCAGTAATTTTTATCCAATGACGGTTGTTGCAGAAAAGAAAACAGTTGTGCTCCATATCTATAAAGAACTTATTTTAGAATTAAGCAAGCAGAATCTTAAGTTCATGGATGCCTTGCTTAGGGAAGTATCGGATAAAGCATTAGTTTTAACCAATAAAATTAATGGCATAACCCTAAAGACCATCAGAGAAAAGATTAATGATTTTTTACAGTATGAATCTCATATTCAAAATAGCAATATCATTAAACTTCATATGTCTAAGAAAGATTTGGCTCAGCGAATGGGGATACAAAGGTCTTCCCTGAGTAGGGAATTAAATAAAATGTGTCAAGATGGATTAATAGAATACGATTCAAAAACCATTACGATAAAGAACGAGGGTAAAAAAGAAAACCTAAAAGTAAGATAGCTTTTAGGTTTTCTTTCTTTATAAAATTAAAGTTTTTGAATAGCAATCCCTAAAGTTCCAGGGCCAGCGTGTACGCCGATAACAGGGCTTACAGCCCCCTCAGTAAAGATATTACAGTTTGGAAGTAAAGGCATAATAGTTTCTTTAACTTTATTAGCTTCATCCGGAACGCCACCATGAACAACACTCACATTATATTTTTCTTCACCTTGAGCAAATTCAAGGGCTAGCTCTATGATTTTATTAATAGAACGCTTTCTACCAATAACTTTAGCTGCAGTGTAATAAATACCCTCATTATTGCAAGATATGATAGGTTTCAAACTTAAGGTTGTTCCAATAAGAGAAGAAACCAGTCCTATTCGTCCACCCTTTTGTAAATATTCTAAGGTAGACACACAAAAGAAAATTTTTGAATTACCAATATTATCAGTAGAGGTTTTGACAAGGGTATTCCAGTCCATACCTTCTTTAAGATACTCCGCAGCAGCAATAGCATTAAGCCCAGCTGCAATAGCAATATTTTTTGTATCAATGACGACAATTTCTAGTTCTTTAAATGCATCTGCTTGGATTCTCATGGCATTATATGTGCCACTAAGTCCACTAGAGAGGCAAAAAACTAAAACTTTCTCATAGCCATCAGCTTTAATTCTGGTAAAAACATCATTAATATCACTACCTGTAGGAAGTGAGGTGCTTGGTATTTCTGTTGCAAACCGGGCATATACTTCTTCAGCTGTAATATCAACACCATCCGTATATTCCCTATCTTTATATATTATCCTTAGGGGGATAACATACATGTTATATTGCTCCACTAGACTACGGGGAACATCAACGCAAGAATCCACTAAAATTGCTACTTTATCATTATTCATTTTTCCCTCCAAGACATCAATATATTATTGGATTTAAAGTAATCCCTCAATGTGCTTACATCGTAACTTAATTATAACAATAAATCAAGGAAATTCATAGGCTAATGACATGACAGGTAGTAGGCTTAGGGGGTTTTAAGTATCCGATAAATATGTTATAGTAAAAGAAGTAGATAATTGAAAAAATATGGCAAATAAAACGAGAAAAGGGGAGATACAATATGAGTTATAAAATAACTGACAAAGTAACATGGGTAGGAAAAATTGATTGGGAATTAAGGAAGTTCCACGGGGATGAATATTCAACACATAGGGGTTCTTCCTATAACTCCTATCTTATTAAAGGTAAAAAGAATGTTTTAATTGATACGGTTTGGGAACCTTTTGCTGAGGAATATATCACCAACCTTAAAAAAGAAATTGATTTAGAAGATATTGACTATGTTATAATGAATCACGGAGAAGCAGACCATAGTGGTGCATTACCGTTGCTACTTCAGGAAATCCCTAATGTTCCTATTTATTGTACAGCTAATGGTGCAAAGATTTTAAAGGCTCATTATCACCAAGATTGGAATTTTGTCGAAGTAAAAACGGGAGACGTATTAGACATTGGCGACAATCAACTGGTATTTGTAGAAGCTAGATTGCTGCACTGGCCAGATAGTATGATGACCTATATGACAGATGAGAATATTCTATTTAGTAACGATGCATTTGGGCAACATTATGCATCAGATCTTATGTACAATGACCTTGTAGATCAAGGGGAGCTCTACCAAGAGGCCATTAAATACTTTGCTAATATCCTAACACCATTTAGTGCACTTATAACAAAAAAGATAGAAGAAATATTAGCCCTTAATTTACCCCTTAGTATGATTGCCCCTAGTCACGGTATTATTTGGAGAGATAACCCAGTTCAAATTGTAGAGAAATATATGGAGTGGGCTAAGCCTTACGCAGAAAATCAAATTACCATTGCCTATGATACCATGTGGAATGCTACAAGAAAAATGGCAGAAGCCATAGCAGAAGGTATAAAGTCAGTAGATAAAGATGTAACCATAAAGTTATTTAATGCAGCCCTTACTGATAAAAACGATCTTATTACAGAGATTTATAAATCCAAAGCTTTCTTAATTGGATCATCAACAGTTAATAAGAGTATTATGTCAGGTACAGGAGGCGTTTTAGATTTAATAAGAGGAATCGGTTTTAAGAACAAAAAAGCAGCAGCCTTCGGCTCTTACGGTTGGAGCGGTGAATCAGTAGGCCTGCTCACACAAAGACTAAAAGATGCCAAGTTTGAAGTTATAAACGATGGCATAAAAGAACTCTGGAACCCAGACAAAGACGGCCTAACAAGATGCTACGAATTTGGCGTAGAACTAGCTAAAAGCCTATAACCCACACAACCTGGGGACTGTCCCATCCTTACCGGGACTGTCTCCCAGGTCTATGTCTCCTGTTATAGAGCACATCAAATAATCCTAAATAAGCACAGAACAAGTCTCTCTTGCCCAAATAGACCAACTATGATATAATCCTATAAGATTCAATGGTCAGTTAACTCAGCTGGTAGAGTGCCACCTCGACATGGTGGAGGTCGTAGGTTCGAGTCCTATACTGACCATATAAAACAAGCCCTTCACTTAGTCCTAAGTGAAGGGCTTGTTTTATATGAAGGGCTGTTTTAAGTGAAGGCTATTTTATTTGAGTCATATGAGATATAGTAGTATAATACATATAATAGAAACAAAGATGTTATTATAGAGGTGAAAAAGTGAGTAAATATAAAATAATTCTGGTAGACGATGAAGAAGAAATCAGACAAGGTATGATTAAAAAGATAAACTGGGAAGAATTGGGCTTTGTTGTTGTAGGGGAAGCTGAAAATGGAATAGAAGCCTTAGATATTATCGATAAAACATCTCCAGATATCGTTATTACAGATATAAGAATGCCATTTATGGATGGTATAAAATTAGCTGAAAATATAAAATATAGATTCCCTACAACTAAAGTAGTTATAATATCAGGATTTGATGAATTTGAATATGCCCAAACGGCAATGGGACTAGGCGTTCTTAGGTACATATTAAAACCTATCAACTCAATAGAGATGTCAAGTCTTCTAAATGAAATAAAGGTTTCGTTAGATGAGGAGAGGCACTCTAAAAATGATATACAAACATTAAAACACAATTATAAAAAAAGTCTGCCCATATTAAAAGAACGTTTTTTAAATCACTGGATTGAAGATTATGTGGAAATAAATACTATTAAAGAGAATATAGAGACCTTTGAACTCAGCGCATTAACAAGCCAATTAGCTGTAGCGGTCTTAAGGCCAGATGATATACTGAAGAAGGACACGGATATAGCCTTAATAAAAAACAAAGCATTACTTCATGTTGCAATTTTTAATATATGTGAAGAAATAGTAAAAGAAAACAAGCTAGGCGTAATATTTATGAGAACAAATGAAATTGTCATTCTTATGTCATTGGAGGAAACAGAAGCCCCTAAAACAAGTAATAGAATTCTTCTAGGCCTAGAACAAATAAGGACCACCGTAGAAAAGTATTTGAACATTACGATTACAATAGGGGTAGGTAATGAATGCCAAGACCTTTCCATATTATATAAGTCATATGCATCTGCCTTATCAGCTTTAGATTATACAGTTATGCTAGGCAATAATAAGATTATTTACATTGAAGATATTGAGCCTAGTATGTCACAAGAATTAAAGCTAGATGAAGTTGATGAAAGAGCATTGCTTATGGCTATTAAACTAGGCACTCCGGAAGACATTAAAGAGATTATTGACACACTCATAGATCGAATTGATGGCATGCAAGTCTACTTAAAGGATTATCAATTGTATATAATCGACATTTTATCAATTATACTAAACTTTGTAACAAGTATGAAACTGGATTGGGATTTAGTGTGGGATAAAAAGGATAATTTCTTATTAGAAATTAATAAGTTAAAGACAAAAGAAAAGATAAATGCATGGTTGTTTGATATTTGTATAAAAATTTCAAATGAGCTAGTTCAAACAAGAAATCATAATAAAAATGATTTAATAGAAAAAGCAAAAGACCATATACAACATAATTACAGTGATGAAGATTTAAACGCTGAAAAGCTTTGCGATATGCTTCATATATCAACTAATTATTTTTCGGCCTTATTTAAAAAAGAAACAGGACTAACCTTTACAACTTATTTAACAAAGACAAGAATTGATCAGGCTAAAAAGCTTTTAAGAAATACAGATCTTAAGACATTTGACATTGGTAATCAAGTGGGGTACTCCCAAGGACATTATTTTAGTTATGTATTCAAAAAAAATACAGGAATATCGCCTACGGAGTATAGAAATGGGAAAGAATAATTGGAAGAATATGAAACATAGGCTGAAAAGCATAAGATTTCTAATGATCATATGTTTTTCTATGATAACGACTGTAACTATGACAATCACAGGACTTTCATTATATAACAAATTCAACTCTTTGGCAGAGACCTACGCCAGTGAATCGGTAGAACAGCTAACAGCGCAAGTACAGTATAATTTAAACACATACACAAAAAATATGATTACAATTTCAAATACATTATATTATAAAATTATTAAGACTCAAAACATTTCAAATAATACTTTTGCAACACAAATGAGTACAATCCAAACGACTAATAGTGATATTGCAGGATTAGTAATTTTTAATAAAGATGGGGAATTAATAGCGGCGGGTAGACAAAATAGATTGAAAGATAATACAAATGTGTCACAACAAGAATGGTTTAAAAGTGCTCTTGCAAAGCCAGAGAACGTACATTTTTCTAGCCCACATGTACAAAACTTGTTTGAAAATCAGAGTCCATGGGTTATTTCCCTAAGCACAGCCGTTTCCTTGAATCAGGATGGGAATATTATACAAGGTGTTCTAGTTGTAGACATGAACCTAAAAGCAATAGAGGATATTTGCCGCCCAATTGTAGAAGGTAATATAGGGGAAGTATCCATTATAACCCCCGAGGGCAATTTGATTTATGGTCATGCAGAATTTATGGATACAGAAATAGAAGATTTTATAGACAGACAAGATTCTATCCAAATTAAAAAAATTGGTAAAGCAAAGAAGATAGTGACACTAAAAACAGCTGGATATACCGGATGGAAAATAATAGGCACCTGGAATTTAGATAAAATACTGTTTAATTTTGGTGAGTTACAAACATTTTTGTTTGTGGTTATTTTTATAGGAACGATATTGTGTATGGTGGCAACTTTATACATATCATCACTTTTATCCTCACCTCTGTATAAACTTCAAAAATCAATGAAATTAGTTGAAGAAGGAATGTTTGATGTGCAAATAGATGAAGGTGGAGAGTACATTGTATCGGAACTTTCTAAGACCTTTAATAAAATGGTGACAAGAATTAAAAGGTTAATGCAAGATATCGTTATAGAGCAAGATGGAAAAAGAAAAAAAGAATTAGAAGCCTTACAATCCCAAATTAATCCACATTTTCTATACAATACACTAGATTCAATTATATGGCTTGCGGAAAATGAAAGGGTAGAAGATTCAATTTTAATGACAAGCGCCTTATCACGATTTTTTAGAATAGGCATTAGCTCAGGCAGAAATATTATTACGGTTGGGGAAGAAATCGAACATATAAAAAACTATCTATCGATTCAAAACATCCGTTATAAAAATAGATTTGATTATATAATTTCAGTACCAGACGAGCTTTTAGATGCAAAAACCCTTAAACTAATCTTGCAGCCAGTAATAGAAAATGCATTGTATCATGGCCTTGAATATATGTATGATAGAGGAGAAATACTGATAGAAGTAACAGCTAAGGATGACGTCCTATCATATACAATGAAGGATAATGGAATAGGGATGAGTAAGGAAACGTGTGACAGGTTATTTGATAATAATATCGTTGTCAAATCAAAAGGATCAGGAGTGGGCATGAAGAATGTCAACGAAAGAATAAAGTTATATTACGGTGAGCAGTACGGGATGGAAGTAGAGAGTGAACTAGAAGAAGGAACGACTGTGTATATAAAAATACCACTGCAGTATGATTGAATTAATTCTTATATTAGCTTATAATATAAGGAAATAATATCAGGGGGCCTAGACCATGAAAAAAAGATTTAAAAGATTTTATAGTTTAATTCTAATCAATACTATAATCATATTTAATATATCTAGTTGTATAGGTTATAATGAAATTCCTGAAGAGTTAGAGCAAACAAAAAAACAAATTAAAATAGGTATCGCAATATATGATGCCCAGGATAGTTTTATCCATAGTGTCTATGAGATGATTAGACAATATGCCAACCAAGAAGAAGCGGTTGGAGCAGTAGAAATAACATTAGAATTAGTAGATGCACAAAATAATCAACAAATCCAAAATGGGCAAATAGAAGCTTTTATTAATGAAGATTATGATGCAATAGCAGTTAACATCGTTGATCGGGCCCAAGCTGCTACCATAATCAACAAAGCTCAAAAAGCTAAGATACCACTTGTTTTCTTTAATCGGGAACCTGTCCCGCAAGATATGGCTATATGGGAAAACGTGTATTATGTAGGTGCTAAGGCAGAACAATCGGGTAAACTTCAAGCGGAGTTATTAATGAGTGCAATAGACCAAGGCCTAGAGGTAGACACAAATGGGGATGGGATTATTCAGTACGTTATGTTGGAAGGGGAACCAGGACATCAAGATGCCATACTCAGAACATACTATAGTATAAAAGTTTTAGAAGAAAACAACTATAAAATAGAAAACATAGCAAGTGATACGGGAATGTGGCGAAAAGAAGAATCAAAAGAAAAAATGTTTCAATGGATTGAGGAATTTGGAGAGACAATAGAAGTCGTACTCGCAAACAATGATGCAATGGCTCTCGGAGCCATAGAGGCATTAGAAGAAAAAGGGTATTTCAATAAAAAAAACAAGGTGCAAGTAATAGGTGTAGATGGTATGGAAGAAGCTATTAAAGCTATAAAAGAAGAGAAAATGTTAGGAACTGTATTTAACAATGGAGATAAGCAAGCAGAGGCGATATTAGCTAAAATATATACAATGGTCATGGAAAAAGAGCCTCAAACTATGATAAACGCTGAATATGAAAAAAAGTGTTATCATACTGATTATGGAATTATGGATAAAAACTATCTAAATAAGTAAAAAACGTATATAAATTCATAAAAAAACACAAAATACACTAGCTGATATTAGTTAGTGTATTTTTTTGTAGTAAAAAACCCTAACAACTCAGGATGAAAAACTATTTAAGTACAACATAAATGCTAGTATAATCATAACTATAGTACAGAGGACATCAAAAACTATCAATAATAGGAGGAAAAAAATGAAAAAATTGTTTAGTGTTTTATTAATAGCAGCAATGGCAGTAGGATTTACAGGGTGTGGCGCAAAAGGTGAACCAAAAGGAGATAAGTTACCAGTTATTGGGGTTACAATTTATAAGTATGATGATAACTTTATGTCATTTACAAGAACTGCTATAGAAAAAGCAGCAGAAGGTAAAGCAACACTTATTATGAATGACTCTCAAAATGACCAAGCAAAACAAAATGACCAAGTGGATGCTATGATTGCAAAAAAAGTTGATTCGTTAGCTATTAATTTAGTAGATCCAGGCGCAGCTACAGCAATTGCAGAAAAAGCAAAAGCAGCTGGAATTCCAGTTATATTCTTTAATAAAGAGTATCCAGAGGGAACAGATAAAATTCCATATGACAAAACAGCATATGTTGGAACAACTTCAGCAGAGTCAGGTACTATCCAAGGCGAACTTATTTTAAACGCATGGAAAGCTAATGCAGGATGGGATAAAAACGGAGACGGAACAATGCAATACGTAATGCTTATGGGAGAACCAGGACATCCAGACGCAGAAGCAAGAACAAAAGAATCTATTGCTACATTAGAAGCGGCTGGTGTTAAAACAGAAGAAATTGCATTACAAACAGCTATGTGGGATGCTTCAAAAGCTAAAGAATTAATGGAAACATGGTTAGCGGCTCACGGCGATAAAATTGAAATGGTAGTTTGTAACAATGACGGTATGGCTCTTGGTGCAGTTGAAGCATTAAAAGCAGCAGGATACTTTGTAGGCGATAAATATATGCCAGTTGTTGGTGTAGACGCTATTCCAGAGGCACTTGAATTAATCAAAGAAAAGAAATTACTTGGTACAGTTCTTAATGACCCATTAAACCAAGGTAAAGCAACTATTGAACTTGCAATTAATGCAGCACTTGGAAAAGATTTCTTAGAAGGAACAAGCTGGGAATTAGATGCAACAAAAGCAGTTCGTATCCCTTATGTTGCAATTACAGAAGATAACTTAGGAGTTGCAGAAGAAGCTTACGGTAAATAAGCAAAAAAATTAGTATTAATCAAGTAACTTTAAATTGCAGGCAAAGACCAAACCCTTTGTCTGCATAATTTTGATAGAAAAGCGGGGTGAGAACCACTATGATAAATTCAAACTATTTATTAGAGATGAAAGATATTAATAAGGAATTCCCAGGTGTTAAAGCTTTAGATAATGCTCAATTAACACTAAAAGCAGGGACAGTTCATGCTCTAATGGGCGAAAATGGTGCTGGAAAATCAACATTAATGAAATGTTTATTTGGAATTTATTTAGAGGATTCAGGAGAGATATATTTTAATGGTGAAAGAGTAACCTTTGCGAATCCTAAGCAGGCCCTTGAGTCCGGTGTTTCTATGGTCCATCAGGAACTGAACCAGGTTAAACAAATAAGGGTGCAAGATAATATATGGCTTGGCCGTTATCCAAAGAATGGGCTTGTGGTTAACGAAAAGAAGATGTATGAAGATACGAAAAGGATTCTTACAAACTTAGGAATAGATGTTGATCCTAGAGACAAAATAGATGATCTATCACTCTCAGAGTGTCAGATGGTTGAAATAGCAAAAGCGGTTTCATATAATTCAAAGATTATCGTTATGGATGAACCGACTTCATCTCTTACAGAACAAGAGGTAGAACATTTATTTAGAATCATTAACAAGCTCAAAGCTGAAGGTTGTGGAATTGTCTATATATCTCACAAAATGGAAGAAATTCTAGCAATATGTGATGATGTAACCGTCATGAGAGATGGTCAGTGGATTTCAACAAATCCTGCATCAGAGCTAACGACAGAAAAAATCATTAACTTAATGGTTGGACGAGATTTAACAAACCGCTTCCCACCAAAAGATAATATACCAGGTGAAACGATTTTAGAAGTTAAAAACCTTACAGCAACCTATCAACCTTCTATTAATGATATTTCATTTGAACTTAGAAAAGGTGAAGTTTTAGGTGTTGCAGGCTTAATGGGTTCACGAAGAACAGAAATTGTAGAAACAATTTTTGGTGTCAGAAAAAAAGAATCAGGTGAAATTTTTCTACACAATCAAAAAATCGAAAATAAGGATGCAAAACAAGCTATCGGCCATGGTTTTGCGTTGTTAACAGAAGATAGAAGAAAAACGGGTATTTTTGGCGTACTTGATATTAAATTTAATGCGAAACTTGCTAATATAAATAGCTATGCCAATAAACTTGGTGTATTAAATGCCAAAAAGATAGAAGAAGATACCCAGTGGGTTATTGATAGTATGAAAGTTAAGACACCTTCCCAAAAAACCTTGATTCGTTCTTTGTCTGGTGGTAACCAGCAAAAAGTAATTTTGGGTAGATGGTTACTTACAAATCCAGAGATTCTAATGTTAGATGAACCAACAAGAGGGATAGACGTTGGGGCAAAATATGAAATTTACCAACTAATTATTGATCTTGCTAAGAAAGATAAAGGAATAATAATGATTTCCTCCGAAATGCCTGAGTTATTAGGTATAACAGATAGAATCTTAGTAATGAGTAATGGTAGAGTTGCGGGTATTGTGAATACAAACGAAACAAATCAAGAAGAAATTCTAACACTTGCAGCTAAATATCTCTAAAAGGGGGAAAAACAATGAAAAAATTAGCGGGAATTACAGAACAAAAATGGGATAAAAAAAGAGTTAGTGAATTCTTTTTAGAAAATGCTATCTATCTCGTACTTTTACTATTAGTCGGCGTTATAATCTATATGGATAGCTCATTCTTACGTTTGGCTAACTTTAGGTTTATTATTACACAAGCATCAACAAGACTAATTTTAGCACTAGGAGTAGCGGGGCTACTTGTTTTAGCAGGAACAGACCTATCCGTAGGACGGATGGTTGGACTAGCAGCAGTTGTTTCAGCTTCCTTGCTTCAAAATCCAGACTATGCAATAAGAATATTTAAAGATATGCCAGCGCTACCGATTATAGTGCCTATTTTACTAGTAATCGTACTCACAAGTATTGCATCTACAATTAGTGGTATTATTATTGCCAAATTTCAAGTAACCGCATTTATTGTAACGCTCGGTATGCAACTTGCATTGTACGGAGCAGCTTCAATGTACTACGAGGCAGTAGGCGCTTCGCCAATCGCTGGACTAGATCCAAGGTTTACAAATTTCGCCCAGGGAAGTTTTAATGTAGGTGGACTATTTACAATACCTAACTTAGTTATATATGCAGCCATTGTTACAGGA
Source organism: Candidatus Epulonipiscium sp. (assembly GCA_012841565.1). The sequence goes on from DUUM01000053.1 coordinate 42,945, forward strand.
ATCGTATGGTTTATCTGGAATAAAACAGTTCTTGGTAAAAACATGTTTGCTGTTGGTGGTAACTCAGAGGCAGCTGAAGTATCAGGTGTAAATATTAGTAGAACTATTATTGCAGTATCTCTTATGGCAGGAATCCTTTATGGATTTGCAGGAGCGCTAGAAGTTGCACGTACAGGTAGTGCGACAAATAATATAGGTAACGCTTACGAGCTTGATGCTATTGCAGCATGTGTTGTTGGTGGTGTATCCTTTAGTGGCGGTGTAGGGTCCATTGGTGGGGTTGTAACTGGCGTATTTATATTCCAAGTTATTAACTACGGACTTGCTTATGTTAACGTAAGCCCTTACATCCAATATATCATTAAAGGTGCCATTATCGTTACGGCAGTTGCTATTGATACAAGAAAATATATTCAGAAAAAATGATTTAGATGTAAAAATAAAACAAAGTACCCCGTGCAACACAACTTCCTTCGTCGTCAAAAGTTGCACAGGGTACTTTGTTTTATTTTTGAGAATGTTACATCATTATTTGGGTAGGAAGTTGTGTTGCGCAAACTACTTTTATTTTTCCATTTATATATGCTTAATTAAGTGATGAATACCAGCCACCCGTTTTACATCTATTACGAATAAAACACCCTTGCCTGGCTTGTTGATGTTGAGTTTTTTAGATATGGACTCAACAATCAAGTCAGTTTTTGTGTTTTCTACAAGGGTTAAAATGACTTCCTTTTCAGGTTCAATCCGGATGCCAAAAAGCTTTGCTGTATCATGGACACCGGAACCTCGGCCATGTAAAATCGTACCACCTTCTGCCCCGGCTTCTTTTGATGCGTCTATTACATCGGAAGAAAGCCCTTTGTTAACAATGGTTATAATTAAATCGTGTTCTATATCATGCTCTGTATTATTAGTACCCATTAATAATCCCCTCCAGTTAATTCATCTTGATCTTCATATGACTTTTTAATTTGATCTTGCTTTTTCTCATATAGATATCCTAAAATAAGCACTGATAATATAGGTGTTAAGGCTACAAGTGAAACCATACCAAACCCATCTAAGACTGGGTCTCCCCCTGGAATAGCAGAGGCAAAGCCAATTGATAAGGAGGATATAAAAGTAACAATCATAGGACCTGTGGTGACACCGCCAGAATCAAATGCAATGGCAATAAAAGTTTTACTAACATTTCGAGTGAGTAAAAAAGCCAATATATATCCCGGGACGATAAAGTACCAGAGGGATATTCCGGTTAAAATCTTAAGCATTGAAAGTGCAATAGAAGTAGCAACACCAATCGATAAAAACCCTAACATAATCTTTTTATCAATGGCACCGCCAGAAAATTTTTCAACTTCTATATTTAAAACTTTAACGCCAGGTTCGGCCAAGGTAATTACAAGGCCTAAAACAAATCCAATTGGAATTAAAATCCAGCTATAGGTACTAGCCCCTATAACTTTACCCATATATTCTCCTATCGGCATAAATCCTATATGGACCCCCTGTAAGAAAAATACTAACCCTAAAAATGCAAATATAAAGCCTTTAAGAATATTGTAAAAGTGCCTTTTAGGAAGTTTAATTCGTGTTTTTTGAAAAACAACAAATATTAATAGCAGAGGTAAAAGGGCTTTGAATACATCCTTTATAACCTGAGTAACGCCTGTGAAAATATTAGTCATCATATGACAAACACTCCTAACGATAAGACTGCAATAATGCAGCTGATAAAAACGAGAGATAATATGCCAAACCCATCTCCAGCTGAATCACTGCTACCTGTTACATTGGTTACACCAATCCCTAAAGAAAGCATAAAGGGGACTGTAAGAGGCCCTGTAACCACTCCGCCAGCATCAAAGGATACTGGCCCGAATTGTGTAGGGGTAAATAGTAGCAAGATAAAAGCAATGCTGTAGCAAATCATTAATATCTTAACTAAGGAAATGTTGAATATAATTCTTAAGAATGATAATACAAGAGATATTGCAACACCTAAAGCGACTACAATGATTAAAAAGTTCTTAGCAATAAGGCCACCTGAAGTATTTGCTACTTGATTAGATAAAACTTGAACGTTTGGTTCAGCAAGAGCAATAGCGAATCCTAGTACAAAGGCCCATAATAATATATGCCTTATTTTTTTAAAACTAATAATTGAACTTCCGACTTCTTCGCCGACCTCTAACAGTGCAACATCAATGCCAATAGAAAAAAGGCTGAGCCCAACAATTACCATAACTGTACCTGCGACAAAATTAATAAGAATATCATTCGGAAAATCTACAATTGTAAAGTGTAATATAAATATTATAATCGTCATGGGTAATGTTGTATACACAGAATCTAAAATGGTTTCCTTAACACTCAAATCATTGTTCACCTCCATATATAAGTTGAAATTATAAGTTGAAATTAAAATCTTATTAAGTTATAGTATTATACTATCTTAACAATTTTGGATAAAAGAATCAAGTATACAAGAAAACCATTCTTACAATATATGATTTACATAGTAGGTGAATTGGAATATAATAATTTATAAACAACTAAAAAGATGAAAAGAGGTAAAAAATGCCAGAAATTTATTTTCCACATTTGAATATTCAAGTTAAATACTTAGACCGGGTTGCATTTAGTTTGTTTGGTCTAGATGTATATTGGTATGGGATTATTATTACATTAGGAATTATAGCAGGTTTAGGACTCGCCCTTCATATTGCAAGAAAGTCAGGGCAAGATGAGGAACTCTATATGGATTTTTTAATGTACGCTATATTCTTTGCATTTTTAGGAGCCAGACTATATTACGTTATATTTAAAATAGGTGATTATATACAAAATCCTATAGAAGTTTTTTATCTAAGAGAAGGTGGCCTAGCTATATACGGCGCTATAATTGCCTCTGTTATTGTTGCCATAATCTTTACAAAAAGAAAAAATATAAGATTTGGGCAATTTGCGGATACGGCTATATTTGGCTTAATAATAGGGCAAGTCATTGGTAGATGGGGGAATTTTGTTAATAGAGAGGCTTTTGGAGACTATACGAACTCAATATTTGCCATGAGACTAATGAAAGATCAAGTAAGTGCTCCTATGACACAAAAAATTCTTGATAATTTACAAGTCGTCAGTGGTATAAGCTACATTCAAGTACACCCAACATTTTTATATGAATCATTGTGGAATCTAGCACTTTTAATCATACTTCTTGTATATCTAAAGCATAAGCGCTTTGAGGGTGAAATTTTATTCTTGTATTTAATTGGGTATGGAATTGGAAGACTGTGGATTGAAGGGCTACGCACGGACCCACTATTACTTGCCATACTTCACATTCCAGTATCACAAGTTGTATCAGGCTTTATTATAATGATTGGGATAATAGGAATAGTTTTTGGTGAAAGATGGAGCAAAGGATAAAAAATATTCTATTTATTGACAATTAATGTTGATTTATCCCATATGTGGTGGTATACTGATAAAACACGGTGAGATTAGATAGATTCACAAGATAAGTGGGGATTATAAATGGAGGGATTGACGATGGCTCATATTATAAAAAATATTGAAATTTTACAGGAACGTTTAAATAAAATGATCTCGGATAAAAGTGATAATATGGCGTTATACGAGATCAGCACAGAATTAGATGCTTGGATTGTGAAATATTATAAAGAAAAATAGGTAATACTTAAACTAAATAAACTACTTATAACGAGTGAGATAATATATCTCACTCGTTTTTTATATTTAATTTGGAATATACCTTGAATTTTTACTTAAAACAGACTACAATTGAAGCAGAGTGGTAGAGAGTGGTAGAGAGTGGTGGGAAGTGGGTTGAGAAGGCGCGAAGTGGGAGGTAACAATGTTTATTGGAGAATACAAACATACGATAGATAATAAGAACAGAGTTACTATTCCATCAAAATATAGAGACGGTTTAGGCGATATTTTTATGCTTACTAAAGGCCTAGATAATTGTTTATCCATATATCCCTATTCAGAATGGACGATTTTTGAGCAAAAACTAAAAAGTTTGCCACTTACAAACCAAAATGCTAGAAGATTTACCAGGTTTTTTTTATCTGGCGCAGTAGAATGTAACATAGATAAACAAGGAAGGATTTTATTAACACCTTCTTTAAAAAGTTATGCAGATGTTACGAAAGATATCTATTTTATAGGCATGGGAGATCGCATTGAAATATGGAGTAGTGCGGAATGGGATAAATATAATGAAAATGATTTTGATGCTAATGAACTTGCTGAACAAATGGCAGAGTTAGGTATATAGAGTTAGGTATCATAGAATGAGGTGGATGGTTAATGGAATTTCATCATGTGTCAGTATTGCTAAATGAATGCATTGAAGGGTTAAATATCAAAGAAAATGGTATTTATGTAGATGGAACTTTAGGTGGGGCAGGGCATTCGAAAGAAATATGTGGTCATTTAAATAAAGATGGACAATTAGTGGGGATTGATCAAGATATAAATGCGATCAATGCTTCAAGAGAAAAGTTAGCACATGAAGCGTGTAAAATTACATTAATCGAAAGCAATTTTTCAGATGTTACAAAGCAATTAGAAAATGTAGGAATAACTCAAATAGATGGCATGCTACTTGATTTAGGGGTTTCATCCCACCAACTAGACGAACCCATGCGAGGATTTTCATATATGCATGATGCACCGTTAGACATGCGGATGGACCAAAATACAAAGTTCACGGCTTATGATGTGGTGAATAAGTATTCGGAAGAAGCATTAGAGGATGTTATTAAAAAGTACGGGGAAGAAAATTGGTCAAAGAGAATCGTGAAGTTTATTTGTGAGTATAGAGCGGACAAGCCTATTGAAACAACATATGAATTAGTAGAAATAATTAAAAAAGCAGTTCCCAAAGGTGCTAGAAGAGATGGGCCACACCCAGCAAAACGTACATTTCAAGCTATTAGAATTGAAGTCAATAATGAATTAGGTATTATTGAAAATACCATTTTGGATATCATAAAGGTATTAAAGCCAGGGGGGAGATTGTGTATCATCACCTTCCATTCTTTAGAAGACAGGATTGTAAAACAAACATACAAAAAAATAGAAAATCCATGTACTTGTCCTAGGGAATTTCCAGTGTGTGTCTGTCAACAAAAATCCCAGATAAAGATTATAACAAGAAAGCCTATATTACCATCAGACGCAGAAATTGAAGAGAACCCAAGATCTAGAAGTGCCAAACTTAGAATTATAGAAAAACGATAATATAAGGGGGGGGAAGAATGGCTAATAATCGCTATAATGCTAATACAGTCTACAATTACGGCAGTGCCGCACCAGATATCTACACGGAAGTTCCAATACCGAAAGCACCAAAGACTCCAAGAGAGAAAAAGTCAAGAGTAGAGCGTAAAGAAGAAAGAAGGCAAATCTTTCGAAAAAGGCTCAGTTGTATTGTAAGTGTAACCGCAATATTTATAGCATGTACTGCTTTTGTATGGGGATGCGCTGTAGTAGAATACAAGCAATATGAGTTAAAACAAGCTAAAAGTGAGATTAGGGAATTAAAAAGTCAAGTGAATACGACAAAGGCCCTGATTGCTTCATCCACAAATTTAGACAATATTAAAGCTAGGGCCATAAATGAACTCAAGATGACAGAACCCCTAACGCATCAAATTATATTTTTAGATATTGCAAAGACTAGCTACACAGTCATCGAGTAAAGAAAGAAAATGATATAGGTTGGTGAGCAGTGTGAGTGGTACAACTAAGATCAGAGCTAAAAAAAGAAAAAAAGATATGAGTATTAGGAAAGCTACGCGTAGAATTTTAAGCTTAGCTTTTTTGTTTGGAGCGGCTAGTATAGGGCTTGTTACAAGAGTGGGGTATTTAAAAGTAGTTAAAGGTGATGAATTTGAGAAGAAAGTAACCCTTCGCACAGCAGGAGCAGAGTATGAAATACAGCCACTTCGGGGGAACATTGTAGATCGAAATGGAAAAAATATGGTTGTCAGTAGTATTGCTTATGATGTGATACTGGATCCTTATGTTTTGTTACAAAGTACTAAAGAGCAGCAAACGGAGACGTTGACGGAACTTTCGAAGGAATTAGGGATCAATATAAAAGAACTCCAGGATATTGTTGCAAAGTTTCCAGAATCAAAGTATGAGGTTATCAAAAAAGAAGTTTTGAATGAAGTGGGGAAGAGATTACAAGATAAAAAACTCAAAGGGTTATGGTTACAAGAAACGTTTGTAAGGCAATATCCAAAAGAAACATTAGCTTCTCAAACCATTGGCTTTTATAACAAAAACAAACAAGGTCAATATGGGGTGGAGCAACAATATAATGATATAATGACAGGATTTACAGGAAGAGTATTCCCAAAATTACAAGAGGGCAATATTATAACCTCTGAAAGTGTATCCGCCGTCTCAGGTCATACCTTAGGGATTACAATAGATGAAGTTATTCAGCAATATTTAGAGGAAGCCCTGCAAAAGTCAGCTGTTGAATTTAAATCTACCAACGCAGCAGTCATTGCCATGAATCCAAATACGGGTGAGATATTAGCTATGGGGAGTTATCCGACCTATAACCCAAATAAATACAATGATATTTCTGAACAAGTTGGCGCAGAAATTTGGGAAGGTCTAGACGACGCAGCAAAAGGAGAAAGATTAAATGAAGTCTGGAAGAATTATAATATACATATGACATATGAACCAGGGTCTACATTTAAGCCACTATTGGTAGCAGCTGCACTAGAAGAAGGTGTTATAGGGATTGATGAACAGTTTTATTGCCCTGGATTTAAAGATGTTGCAGGGGAGCATCTTCGTTGTGCTAAAAGGGATGGCCATGGACATATAAATTTAGAACAAGCAATAGCATCCTCCTGTAACGTTGCAATGATGGAAATAGCCGAAAAACTAGGGAAAGAAAAGTTTATTCAATACCAAAAGGATTTTGGACTAGGGGAGATAACGGGTGTTGATTTGCCAGGGGAGGAAGCGGGGATTTTACATAGACAGGACCAAATGGGACCTGTGGAACTCGCAACTGCTTCCTTTGGGCAAAGTTTTAACATGACACCATTACAATTGATAAGTGCTTTTTCAGCCACAATTAATGGTGGAAAGCTTATGAAACCTTACGTATTATCACAAATAATAGATGAAGATGGCACGATTACAAAAGAAAACAAACCCTTTTTAAGACGTAAAGTTATTTCAAAAGAAGTATCAGATGTGGTGAGATTACAAGCGGAGAGCGTTGTGACAAGTGGAACTGGAAAGTCCGCAGCCATTCCAGGTTATAGAATAGGTGGAAAAACGGGGACAGCTCAAAAACTTCCAAGGGAAGCAAAAGAGTATATTTACTCATTTGTAGGTTATGCACCAGTGGAGAATCCACAGATTATTGTGTTAGTCTTATACGACGAGACGGAAGTCGAAGGTGATGGTGTAGGGCTTGCCGCAAGAGTGTTTAAAGAGATGATGGAGAAGACTCTGCCTTATCTAGGCATTCAACCAGTTGATGCGATTCCGGGTGCTTATGATGAAACCGTAGCAATACCTGATTTTACGGATAAGGACATTTATGAGGCGTCCAAGACACTAGAAAACCTAAAATTAGATTATGAAGCTATAGGAATTGGTAAAAAAATCAACAATCAATATCCAAAGCCAGGGGCCGTTATTCCGACTGAGACAACAATCAAATTGTATTTTTCATCTAGTGAACCAGAAAATTGTATAATTGTACCGGATCTTATCGGAAAAACCTTAGAAGAATCTCAGCTAGAAATCGCAAATCAAGGACTTGCAATTGAAATTGAAGGAACGGGCGAAATGATTTCAAAGCAGGTTCCTAAGGCTAATATGAAAATTGAAAAAGGTAGTCTTGTAAAACTAATTTTAAGTGAAAAAATTATAGAATAGAAACACCCCCTTTAAAATACAATGAGTTATAGGTGAATTTTAAAGGGGGATTTTTTGTGAAGAGCACAAGACGGATGATTCAAAAGAGAATATTAATCTTTATTGCTGGTTTTTTACTATTAGCAATGTTACTAGTAACACGACTAGGATATATTAAGATTGTAGATGGCACGTGGCTTCAAGAAGGAGCAGAAATATTACATACAAGGGATCGGCTGATCTCTCCTATTCGAGGGACTATATACGATAGGAACCAAGTAGCCCTTGCACAAAGTGCCTCAGTGGCTACAATAGGAGTTGTCAATACTCAGGTCAAAGAGCCTGAAAAGGTTGCTAAAATATTAGCTGAAAAATTAGAACTTGAATATGACTGGGTATATAAAAAAGTTATTCATAGGGTAGCCCTTGAGCGCATTAAATCTAAAGTTAGCAAAGATGTTGCAGATGAAATAAGGGCAATGAATTTAGCAGGTGTTAAGGTAGATGAGGATACAAAAAGATATTATCCCTATAAGAATTTATTATCACACGTTATTGGCTTTGTAGGAAAAGATAATCAAGGCATTATAGGACTGGAAGTAAAGTATGAGAAATATTTAAAAGGAAGTCAAGGGAAGTTACTAATGGAGACAGATGGTCATGGAAAAAGAAGAGATTCTCTTGCAGAAAGACGAATAAAACCTGTTCCTGGGAATCATTTAGTAACAACTTTGGATGTTAATATACAGGAATATGTAGAACAAGCATTAGAAAAAATTGTTGAAGTAAAAGGGGCTAAAAGAGGGGCAATTATTTTAATGAACCCTCAAAATGGGGAAATATATGCCATGGCAAACAAACCTGATTTTGACCTAAATGAGCCTTTTACAATTAACGATGAAACAATCCGTGAATCATGGGATGGCTATTCTACTAAAGAACAAAATGACATGCTAAATCAAATGTGGCGGAATTTTAGTATTAATGATACATATGAACCAGGTTCTACCTTTAAGATTTTTACATCAGCTATTGGCATACAAGAAGGCGTAGTAAGTGAAAACTCGCCCTTTGTTTGCACAGGATCAAGAACTGTAGGAGGAAGAAGTATTAAGTGTTGGAGAAGTCCGAGAAGTCATGGGGCCCAAACCTTTGTAGAAGGTGTCCAAAACTCCTGTAACCCTGTTTTTATGGAAGTTGCAGAAAGAGTAGGGGCGGAAACTTTTTATAATTATATGGCGAAGTTTGGGTTTAGTGAAAAAACAAATATAGATCTACCAGGTGAAGCGGTGGGTATTATGCATAAGCTTAAAAATATAGGGTCGGTTGAGCTGGCAACAATGTCGTTTGGTCAGTCATTTCAAATAACCCCAATGCAACTGTTAAGAGGAGCGTCAGCCACCTTAAATGGGGGCTATTTAGTGACCCCTCATATAGGGGACTATGTTATAGACAATGAGGGAAATGTAGTCGAAAAATTTGATTATCCACTAGGGAAACAAGTCATAACAACAGATACGTCTGACAGATTAAAAGAGATTTTAGAAAGTGTTGTAGAAGTAGGTACGGGAAACAAGTCATATATTCCAGGATATCGTATCGGTGGTAAAACAGCAACTTCTGAAAAATTACCTCGCAGAAGCGGTAAATATATAGCATCTTTTTTAGCTTTTGCCCCAGCAGAGCATCCTACAGTAGTTGGGATTGTTATAGTTGATGAGCCTCAGGGATCTTATTATGGTGGCGCCGTAACAGGGCCTGTAATGAAGGAAGTATTTGAAAATGTATTACCTTATTTAGGGATTAAGCCTGTCTACAATGAAAAAGAATTAGAAATGGAAGAAATAGAACAAATTAAAGTTCCAGATTTTCAGAGGATGACTATTGAAGAAGCAAAAAAATATGCAAAAGAATGTAAGGTAAGTATTCAAATAGAAGGTTCTGGGGAACACATTTTGAATCAATTTCCACACCCAGAAGAGTCTATTAACTATGGAAATATAATCCTATTATATACGGAGTAAGATTATTCGTAAATTTAGTTTGATTTTTGCAAACCATTTTATCAAACTCATGATATAATAAAAGATATTTGCATATAATTATTTGCGTATAATTGAATTTACAGGAGGCAAAAAATGATTTTAAAACAAATACTAAATAACATTTCTTATGAGATTACTCAAGGGACTTGTGACTTACCAATAGATACCATTAGTTATGATTCCAGGTCTAAAATGAAGAATGGCTTATTTGTCTGCATTGAAGGATACACAGTAGATGGACATCAATATGTTAGCTCGGCTATAGAAAATGGCGCGAGTGCTATTATTGTTCAAAAGGAAATCAATGTAGAAATCCCAGAAAGTATTACCATTATTAAAGTTGAAGACACGAGAACTACGATGGCTATTGTGGGTGCTAATTTTTATGGTCACCCTTCTAAAGATATGGCGTTAGTGGGTATCACAGGGACCAACGGAAAAACAACAACAGCTTATTTGATAGGTTGGATTTTAGAATCTATGGCTAAGAAGATTGGGATTATTGGAACAATCGAAAATAGGATTGGGAAGCAGGTCATAAAGTCTGAGCGTACGACACCTGAATCCTTAGACTTACAAAGGCTACTGCGTACAATGAAGACAGAAGAGGTATCCCATACGATTATGGAGGTGTCATCTCATGCACTAGCGCTGGAACGGGTGAATGGCGTTAGATACAAAATTGGGATGTTTACAAATCTAAGTTTGGATCATCTGGATTTTCATAAAACAGTTGAAAACTACTTAGAGGCTAAAACGAAGTTATTTACCATGTGTGATATAGGAATTGTGAATATTGATGACCCACATGCTAAAGCAATGACAGATATTAAGGGATATAAACTGTATACATTTGGGATCGATAAAGAAGCGGATTTTAAGGGAGAAAATATTCTTATAACAGCTGATGGTGTTCAATTTGACCTTGTTAGCAAAGATGGTTGCTACCCTATTTTCATGCCTATTCCAGGAAAATTCTCTGTGTATAATGCCCTAGGGGCTATAGCAGCCAGTTGCTTATTAGGCATTAGTATAGAAGATGTTATAACTGCATTAGGGACTGTTCCGGGAGTGCCAGGTAGGTTTCAAAGTATCCCAACGACAAAAGAATTTAGTGTTATTGTAGACTATGCTCATACACCAGATGGGCTCGAGAATGTACTGAAAACGGTGCAAGAATTTGCTTTATCTAAAATAATAACAGTATTTGGTTGTGGTGGGGACCGAGACAAAACAAAGAGGCCTATTATGGCAGAAATTGCAGGTAGGTACTCTGATTATACAATTTTGACATCAGATAATCCAAGAAGTGAAGACCCAGATGCAATCCTTAATGATATTGAAGTGGGTATTAAAAATTCAGGTCAAGAATATGAAAAACTTGTAGATCGTGAAATGGCAATAAAAAAAGCAATACAAATGGCCCAAAAAGATGATGTCATTGTTATTGCGGGGAAAGGTCATGAGGATTATCAAATACTGAAAGACCGAATTATACACTTTGATGATGTAGAAATGGCTAAAAAGTACCTACAGGAGGCATAGCAATGGAAAGTTTAACACTAGAACAAATTGTATCTGCAGTAGAGGGATCTTGTTTAAATAGGAGTAAGAATGACAATATAAGCATTACATCTGTTTCAATTGATAGTAGGGAGATAAAAAAGAATTCATTATATATCCCTATAAAAGGTGAAAAATTTGATGGCCATGTATTTATAGAAGCCGCCTTTAATAAAGGTGCCACTATAGCTCTTACTGAAAATAAATTAGGGTTTGAAACAGAAGGTATTTTAATTTATGTAAAAGATACAAAAAAGGCACTAATGAATCTTGCCACTTATTATAGAAGTTTATTTGATATTCCGGTTGTGGCTATAACGGGCAGTGTTGGTAAGACCAGTACAAAAGACTTAGTTTCAGCAGTCCTATCATCTAAATACAATGTTCATAAAACTCAGGGGAATTTTAATAATGAAATTGGATTACCCCTTACTATTTTTGGGATGACCAAAAATCACCATGTATTAGTAGTAGAAATGGGTATGAATCACTTTGGTGAAATTCATAACCTTAGCCTAATAGCTAGGCCACATATTGCTATTATTACCAACATAGGCGTTTCTCATATTGAGAATTTAGGAAGTAGAGAGGGCATACTAAAAGCTAAATGTGAGATTTTAGATGGTATGTCCAAAGAGGGTGTTTTAATCATTAATGGTGAAGATGATTTGCTTGAAAGTGTGCAAGCTCCTCAAAAACTGATTACTTATGGACGGGATAGGAGAAACCTATTCTTCGCAGAAAATATTAAGAATGCTGGTATAGAAGGCGTTATGGCAACATTTAATACGCCAAATGGGGCAGTAGAGCTAGTGGTCCCTGGACTAGGAGAGCATATGATTGACAATGCTTTAGCGGCTATTGCTGTGGCCAAGCAACTAAAGCTTTCTGATACAGAAATTAAAACTGGATTTAAATTATATGAGCCAACTAAAATGAGAATGGATTTGCAACTTGCAAAAAACAATGTGTACATCATTAATGATACCTATAATGCAAGTCCAGATTCCATGAAGGCAGCACTTAAAGTATTACAGACCATACCGAATTTTAAAAGGCGGATTGCAATACTGGGAGATATGTTTGAAATGGGTGAGCATGCAACTTTATTGCATAAGGAAGTTGGCGCCTTTATTGGAAAAGAAAAAATGGTAGATTTGTTAATAACAGTTGGAGAAATATCTCGGAACATACAAGTGGGGGCTATAGACAATGGTCTAAGTAGTGAAAATACCCTACATTTTAAAAACCAACAAGACCTAGTGGCCAACCTTAAAGAGTTAATTAATTCAGGGGATTTAGTGCTAGTAAAAGCCTCAAGAGGCATGGCCTTAGAAAAAACAGTAGATGAAATAGGAAAGGTGAATTTAAATGAAGCATGAAGCCATATATGCAATTTTAATTGCATTTTTATTAAACATAGTTATTAGTCCTTTGATGATTCCTTATTTGCAAAAGTTAAAACTTGGCCAGTATGTAAGAGATGACGGGCCGGATACACATTTGCAAAAAGCAGGAACCCCAACTATGGGGGGCGTCATCATCCTATTTAGTATCTTAATTACAAGCTTATTTTTTTCAATTAATAATAAAGAAGTTCATACAGTCTTATTTGCCATTTTTGGATTTGGTATCATTGGCTTCATGGATGATTATATAAAAGTTGTAAAAAAACGTTCACTAGGTCTTAAACCAAACCAAAAAATCATAGGACAGTTTTTGGTAGCAGTCATATTTGGCCTATTATTAAAGTATTATTTAAAAATGGATACAAATGTTTTATTACCTTTTAGTGGTGGGAAAGAAATTCTTTTGGGTTGGCTATACTTTCCATTTCTTATATTTGGGATTTTGGGGACAGTTAATGCGGTCAACTTAACAGATGGCCTAGATGGTTTAGCTTCAGGCGTTACTGTCATTGTGGCCACCTTTTTTACAGCCGTCAGTTGGGGAATTCAAAGCAATGTGCTACCAATTTCTGGAGCAGCTATGGGAAGCTTGCTAGGATTCTTGCTTTTTAACACATATCCTGCAAAGATTTTCATGGGAGATACAGGGTCACTAGCCCTTGGAGGATTTGTTGTTTCAGTAGCATTTATACTGAAAATGCCATTGTTTATTTTAATAGTTGGTGTTATATATGTAATTGAAAACTTATCAGTAATTATTCAAGTAGGATATTATAAAATGACTAAAAAAAGAATCTTTAAAATGGCCCCTATTCATCACCATTTTGAATTATCGGGTTGGCCAGAAACGAAAATTGTTACGGTGTTTTGTATTATTACAGCAATGATGTGTTTAATAGGACTTATAGCAATGTAATGGAGGAAAAACATGGAGATACAAAATAAAAAGCTTATTATAATTGGAAGTGGTGCTAGTGGAATAGGCGCTGCAAAACTAGCTGTATCAAAGAAAGCGGTCGTCAGTATATATGATAAAAAATCTTTGGGGCAGCATGAACAAAAAGAAAAACAAGAACTAGAAAACCTTAAAAGCATAGGTGTTAAAATGCTTCTAGGTGTGGATATTTTGAATGACATAACAGGATATGATTTAATCATTAAAAGCCCTGGGGTTCCTATGGATTTACCTTTTATTGTACATGCAAAAGAAAATGGGGTTGATCTAATTGGCGAATTTGAATTTGCTAGCAGGTACTGTAAGGCTAATATTGCTGCCATTACAGGGACGAATGGAAAAACCACCACCACATCATTGGTCGGTAACATTACAAAGGCCTATAATTCTGATACTTATATAGTCGGTAATATTGGCAGGCCATTTAGCGAAGATGTCAATCATATTAAACAAGATAGTGCTGTTATTGCAGAAGTTAGTAGTTTTCAATTAGAGAGTAGCGTGACATTTCATCCAACCATTAGTAGTGTTTTGAATATAGAACCAGACCACCTCAATAGGCATAGTACTATGGAAAACTACATAGATATAAAGGAGCGAATATTTAAAAATCAAACGCCCCAAGATTTTACGGTTTTAAATTATGATGATCCTAATTGCAAATTAATGGGAGTCAAGTCAAAGGCTCAGGTTATTTGGTTTAGTACAATCAAAAAAATGACCCCGGGTGTATATGTAGAAGATGGAAGAATTATAGAGCATATAGGAAGTGAGCCACACATTATTTGTCATATCAATGACCTGAAAATACTAGGTGGGCACAACGTGGAAAATGCCCTAGCAGCAGTTGCTATCACAAGCATAATGGGAATACCAGTGGCTACTATTAAAGAGGAACTAACAGCATTTAAGGGCGTTGCTCATAGGATTGAATATGTTGGAACCAAAAAGGGTGTAGATTTCTTCAATGATTCTAAAGCAACCAATCCAGATGCAGCCATTAAGGGACTTTTAGCTATGAATAAAAAAGTAAGATTAATTGTAGGTGGTCTTGATAAGGATATAGACTTTACTAAATGGATAAAACTATTTCATGGCATTGTAGAGAGAGCTTATGTAATCGGCGAAACCAAAAAACAGTTTAAAGAAACCTTTATGGCTGAAGGATTTGAAGAATATAAGGAATGTGAAACATTTGAAGAAGCTGTGCATAGTGCATACGAGGATTCCAAAGAAGGGGAATGTGTCTTGCTCTCCCCAGGATGTGCAAGCTGGGATATGTTTAAAAACTTCGAAGAACGAGGGGATTTGTTTAAAGAGATATTCCATAGCTTAAAGGAGTGATTAAATGAGTGCGCGTTCAAGTAAAACAAAGCATAAAACACAGTATCAAGCAAAGCATAAAACACAGTATCAAGCAAAGCGTAAAACAAGTAAAAGACGTAGTAAAAGAGGGCCAGATCTTATATTTTTATCCACGCTTTTATTAATCCTATGTTTTGGAATTGTGATGGTTTTTAGTGCAAGTTACTATGTTGCAATGACTGCTCATAGTAACCGATTATTTTTTGTAAGGCGACAAGTTACTTTTGGATTACTTGGATTAGGGGCCATGTTTGTGGTTATATACTTTGTAGATTATCATTGGCTTAAGAACCGGATGATTGTGCTCATTGGTTATCTAGGCTCACTATCTTTAGTAGTGGGTGTAATGGTCATGGGGGTAGAGAAAAAAGGAGCCCAAAGATGGATTGAAATAGGGGGGATAACCTTTCAACCTTCAGAGATTGTAAAAGTTGCAGTTATTATTGCCTTATCAGCATTTATAGTCAATAATCAAGATAAGATGCATAAAGCACTGTACATATGTATTTCTTGGACAATTGTAGGAGTTCCGGCGGCTCTTATTGCAAGGGAAAACCTAAGTTCTGCAATCGTTGTTGGGTTTGTAGGAATGGTTATTATATTTGTATCTAGTAAGGTAACGTGGTACCTTCCGCTTTTTGGAGGAGCAGGTGTAGGATTTGGGTTATATGCTTATAATCTGGCGATGACAACGGATCCATCGGAAGAGCTAGGCTGGAGAACTTTAGGTGGTATATTAAAACAGTATAGATTAAATCGTCTGCGTGTCTGGAAAAACCCATGGCTAGATCCTCAAAACGGTGGCTATCAAGCCATTCAATCCCTGTATGCAGTTGGATCGGGAGGATTATTTGGACTAGGTATAGGAATGGGCGTACAAAAATTAGGGTTTATTCCAGAGCCGCATAATGATATTATTTTTGCAGTTATAGCTGAGGAACTAGGACTCATTGGGGCTGCCGGCATTATCATTGCGTTTACAATATTAGTGGTAAGAGGTCTGATTATTGGCATACAAGCCCAAGATTTGTTTGGCATGTTAGTTGCTACAGGATTATCGACTATGATTGGCATACAAGTACTTATTAACGTGGCGGTTAACACCAATACAATCCCTACAACAGGGATGCAACTTCCATTTATAAGCTATGGAGGAACGGCTTTGGTTGTTGCTTTGGGAAGTATGGGAATCATATTAAACATATCTAGATTTGCTAATGTACGGAAGGTTGATGGGTTAAGGTAACAGATTACCTCCTAAGGAATATAATGGGTATATAGAGCTTACCAAATACTCAGGAGGTGCGTTTCACATGGCAAGATACGTAATAGAAGGTGGTAAGCGCCTAGAAGGAGAGAGCTGCATCGACGGTGCAAAAAATGCAGTTCTTCCTATTATTGCAGCAACAATATTAAGTGGTAAAGAAAGTGTTATTCATAATTGTCCTAACATTTCAGATGTCAAAACAATGATAGAAATTTTAAGACATATTGGATGCACAGTAATATGGAATAATAAAACACTAATAATTAATTCTCTTGATATAAATAGATATGAAGTCCCAGATAGATTAGTTAGAAAAATGCGTTCTTCCATTGTTGTCCTTGGTGCTTTGCTTGGAAGGTTTAAACAAGGGCAGGTGAGTTACCCAGGTGGATGCCCTTTAGGAGCAAGGCCTATTGATTTACACCTAAAGGCATTTAAAGATATGGGAGCATATATTATAGAAGATGAAAGTTTTATTATTTGTAAAGAAAGAGTGCTGCACGGCGCTAAGATTCACTTGGATTTTCCTAGTGTAGGGGCAACAGAAAATATAATGCTCGCTTCAGTGTTAGCGAAGGGAACAACGATTATTCATAACGCTGCAAAAGAGCCTGAAATAAAAGATTTACAAGATTTTTTAAATGCTATGGGTGCAAAAGTCGAAGGTGGAGGCAATGATACCATTGTCATAGAAGGTGTAGATTCCTTAAATCGTGTTGAGTTTACCGTAATGCCAGACCGAATTATTGCAGGAACCTACCTGATTGCAGGTGCAATGACTAAAGGAGAGATTTCCCTTATAAATGTAAATTGTGAGCACTTAATAGCAATTACTTCGAAACTTAGGGAAGTAGGGTGCCAGATTGTTGAAGAGAAGGATAAAATACATCTTACAGCACCTAATGTATTAAATTCAATTGATTTAATAAAAACACAACCATATCCAGGGTTCCCCACAGATATGCAGGCTCAGTTTATGGCATTACTAAGCATAGCAAAAGGAACGAGTGTTATATTGGAAACTGTTTTTGAATCAAGGTATAAACACGCCGAAGAATTAGTGCGTCTAGGTGCTGATATTCAATTAGAAAGAAAAATTGCTATTATAAAGGGAGTGGCGGGGCTTCAGGGAGCAACTGTAAAAGCCAATGATTTAAGAGGAGGAGCAGCTCTCGTTTTAGCAGGGCTTATGGCAGATGGAATAACCGAAGTTGAAAATATTGAGCATATCAAAAGAGGATATGGTAATTTAGTTAGGGATATGCAATTATTAGGGGCTAAAATATATACAAAGGAGTAGGGTGAATAGATGAGCAAGGCATTCAAAAGAAGAAACAATATAAGGTTTTTATTTGCAATAATTTTTGTTTGCAGTATTATTTGTATGCTGTTATTTAGCACGCCTATTTTACGTGTAAAGACGATAAGTATAGAAGGTAGCGAGTATTATAGTGACCAAAAAATTATGGATCAAGCAAGGATATCTGTCGGAATGCATCTATTGCAATTAAATAAAAGAAGAAGTGTTAAAGAAATCTCTACTTTGCCATATATAGAGCTAGTACAAATAGATAGGGTGTTTCCGAACACACTTAAACTAACAATTACCCAAAGGAAACCTATAGGATATGTTCCTTTTTCGGGAACATATCTTTCTATTGATAAAACGGGCCAAGTGATTGACCAAAGTCACTCGCAAGAAGTGCATAACTTACCTATTATAGAAGGGTTAAAATTTGATAAATTTGTGTTGGGCGAGCAATTAGAAGTAGAAAATGAAGATATAATCATGGCAGTTATAGAAATAACAACACTCATCGAGAAATATGACTTATTGGGTAGAGGGATCAAGATAGACGTTGGGAATCTGAATAAAATCCACTTGTATATTAATTCGTTAGATGTTATAATTGGGGAAATAAATAATCTTGACAAAAAAATCCAGTGGCTATGTGAAATCATAGAACAATACCAAATGGGTGTCTTAGATTTAAGTAATATTAATAAGGGACAGGCAATAATGTCACCACTTACATAAAAAAACACGTGTATTATGTAATACCATCGTGGAGGAGGATTTATAGTGCTAGAATTTGATATGACCAATAATTATGGTGCACAAATAAAAGTTATAGGGGTTGGCGGCGGGGGAAATAACGCCGTTGATCGTATGATTGAACATGGATTATGTGGTGTAGAGTTTATTACAGTAAATACGGATCATCAAGCACTAACGCGCTCTGCTGCAACAATTAAGATTCAGATTGGTGAAAAGATTACAAGGGGCCTTGGAGCAGGTGCTAATCCAGAAATCGGAAATAAATCAGCAGAAGAAAGCCGAGAAGAAATTTTGCAAGCCATAAAAGGTGCAGATATGATTTTTATTACGGCAGGTATGGGCGGGGGCACGGGTACAGGTGCAGCGCCAGTTATTGCAGGTATTGCCAAAGAGTTATCAATCCTAACAGTGGGGGTTGTCACGAAGCCATTTGGTTTCGAAGGTAGAAAACGTATGATGAATGCAGAAAAAGGAATAGAAGAATTAAAAAAGGCAGTAGATACTTTAGTTATTATTCCAAACGATAAATTACTCCAAATTATTGATAAAAAAACGACTATGATTGATGCATTCAGAAAAGCAGACGATGTACTTCAGCAAGGTGTTCAAGGGATTTCAGATCTTATTTCAAATCCAGGAATCATTAACCTAGACTTTGCCGATGTACGTACAATTATGCATAATAAGGGTATTGCTCACATGGGAATAGGACGAGCATCAGGAGAGAATAAAACTGAAGTAGCAGCTTTAATGGCTATTAGTAGCCCCCTTTTAGATACTACTATTGATGGTGCCAGGGGTGTTTTAATAAATATTGCGGGAGGTCCTACACTTGGCTTACTTGAAGCTAATGAGGCGGCAAACCTAATTGGTGATTCTGTAGACATAGAGGCTGAAATTATATTTGGAACATCTATTAATGAAGAATTAGGTGATGAGGTTATTATAACCGTAATAGCAACAGATTTCGAGCACGATTTTGATGAAATAAAACAGATGCCTGTGCAACCTAAAATTCAACCGACACCAGAACCGGAGCCTGTAAGGAATGTTGTTCCAGAACCACAAGCGACTGTTCCGCCAGCTAAGACTTATCCAACATCAGAATCTCAGATTGATATTCCAATTTTCTTACGTAGAAAAAGATAAACAATAATTAAATAGATTTTCATAAGAAAAAGATACGATAATTGTCGTATCTTTTTTTTTATGCTACAAGGTGATTTTACAAAATATGTAACAAGCCTATTATATAATCATAATTAACACTACTATTACAAGGAGTCGGTATATGTATGAAATACCCACATTAGAAGTATATCTGGATATATTATTCTTATTAAATTTTATTATGGATTATTTTATATTTTGGATAGTTAGCAAGATAACCTATCAAAAAACAACAACAAAAAGACTGTGCATAGGTTCCTTAATTGGCGCAGGGCTATACTGTTTGGTCGTTATAACTCCTTTTTTAAGGGTGATCAACATTGTTACATACTTAGTAATCCTCCCTTTAATACCAATTAAAATAATATTTAAACCTAAAAAAATTAAAAGTTGGGTACAAATATTTATCATTGCTAATATAACAGCTTTGGCCATAGGGGGAATGAGTTATGGACTACTGTATTGGGTGCAGGAACAAAAGATAGTAGCTAATATTTATAAAAAAACGTATGAGAATTTTTCAATTTGGATACTATTAGTGAGTACCTTGGGTTCATATGTAGTCATACAAATAGCTAGGTATTATATGCAAAAAAGAAATCCTAGGGTTAAAAAATTATATTCAGTCAGAATTTCATTTAATAAACAAATAGTAGATTTTGAGACACTATTAGATACAGGGAATAAGGTTTATGACCCGTTAACAAAAGACCCTGTTATTATTGTGGAATACAAAATTTTAAAACAGCTATTGCCCTTAGAAATAAGAACAATGTATGAAAAAACAGAAATTCATATGACATCTATTGTACAAGAAGTTAGTAGTGGGGAATTTGGAACACGGATAAGACTAATACCTTATCATAGCTTAGGAAATCCAAATGGAATATTGCTAGGATTTAAACCGGATGGTGTCTATATTGGCAATAATGGGGAAGATAGTCCTATAGAAAATGTTGTTATAGGTATCTATCAGCATAATTTAAGTTCGGAAGATACCTATCATGGCCTACTTCATGAAGATTTGCTTAAGTAATTGCAAGTAAGAAATATAAGGATTGAAGGAGGATTATAGTATGAAGATGTTTACCAAGTTTTATGACAGATCTAAAATGGTTGTATTCAATATATTTCGTTCACTTAAAATTTTAAATTCAAATGAAATCTATTATATAGGTGGTAGTGAGGTTTTGCCTTCGCCTTTGACGAAAGAAGAAGAGGCTGAGCTAATATACAAACTTGGAATTGAAGATAGTTCAGATGCGGAACATGTAAAAGTAAAATCCATTCTGATAGAGAGAAACTTAAGATTAGTGGTATACATAGCTAGAAAGTTTGAAAACACTGGAATTGGCGTAGAAGACCTAATATCAATAGGTACAATTGGGTTAATTAAGGCTATTAATACATTTAAGCCTGCCAAAAAAATTAAGTTGGCTACCTATGCTTCGAGATGTATTGAAAATGAAATTTTAATGTATTTGCGTCGAACCAACAAACTAAGATCTGAAATATCTATAGATGAACCCTTAAATACAGATTGGGATGGAAATGAACTTTTATTATCAGATATTTTAGGAACAGATGCTAATGTTATTTACAAATCAATTGAAGATGAAGTGGATAAAGCGTTGCTTAACAAAGCGTTATCAAAATTAACGGCGCGGGAAAGAGAAATAGTAGAGCTACGATTTGGTTTTAGAAATCAAGGAGAAGAAAATACTCAAAAAGAAGTAGCGGATAAGTTAGGTATATCCCAGTCGTATATTTCAAGACTAGAGAAGAAAATCATAGGAAGATTAAAAAAGGAAATTAATAGAATGACGTAATAAATTGTATAAATTTGTGTCCTCTGGTAATGATTAAGCATATAGATTTATAGTGACACTATAATATGCATGAACTAACTGGAGGGAACATTATGGCAATTAACAAAGTGGAGATTTGTGGTGTTAATACATCAAAATTACCGGTTCTGTCAAACGATGAAAAGACCAAGCTATTTGATAAAATTGAGCAAGGTGATCAGGTGGCACGAAGTGCATATATTCATGGAAACTTGAGATTGGTGCTTAGTATTATACAACGTTTTAATAATAGAGGAGAGCAGGCAGATGACTTATTTCAAGTGGGATGTATTGGTCTTATCAAAGCCATAGATAATTTTGACTTATCCCATAATGTTAAGTTTTCCACATATGCGGTTCCTATGATTATAGGTGAGATTCGCAGGTATTTACGAGATAATAATTCTATAAGGGTCAGTAGATCACTGAGGGATACGGCTTACAAAGCCTTGCAAGCGAGAGAAACCTTTATTAGAGAAAAAGCTAAGGAGCCTACCATTAATGAGTTGGCCAAGACTTTGGGGCTACCAATAGAAGAAGTGGTTTTAGCGTTAGATGCTATTCAAGATCCAATTTCGTTATATGAGCCAGTGTATCATGATGATGGTGATGCTTTATATATTATGGACCAAGTTAAGGACGAGAAGAATCAAGATGATATATGGTTAGAGAATATAGCTCTAAAGCAAGCTATGAAAAAACTAAATGATCGGGAAAAACATATTTTAACATTACGTTTTTTTTCAGGTAAAACACAAATGGAAGTAGCTGAAGAAATTGGCATATCACAGGCCCAAGTGTCAAGACTTGAAAAAATAGCACTCTTGCAGATGAAAAAACATATATAGATTTGCCAAGTTGCATATGGATAGATAAAGGGGGATATGGATGCTACGTATATATGATATCAAACAAAAAGAAGTTATTAATGTAGTGGATGGATCAAGATTAGGGTATATATGTGATGTGGAGATTAACTGGCAAGAAGGTAGTATAACAAAATTAATAGTGCCAGGTCCTAGAAAAGCCTTTGGTTTGTTTGGGCGTGAGATGGAGTACTTAATTCCATGGGATAAGATTAAGAAGATAGGGGCGGATACAATTCTCATTGAAATAGATGAAGAAGAGTGCTTGAAAGAAAGTCAATAGAATTAATTTCTTTACATTATCAAGGGCTTACCCTATACTTATAGAAGAAAACGTTTTATAGGAGGTATATATGAAATGCCCTTATTGTGGTTCAACCTTATCCAAAGTATTGAACTCTAGACCAGTAGAGGAAACTAACTCAATACGCCGTAGAAGGCAGTGTGAAGATTGTGAAATGCGTTTTACAACATATGAAAGAGTAGAAGTGATTCCTATTATTGTTGTTAAAAGAAACAAAACGCGAGAACCTTTTGATAGAGAAAAGTTACTTAGGGGAATCATGCGCTCATGTAATAAAAGAATTGTAACCCTTGACCAGATAGAAGATATAGTAGACCAAATCGAAAATATAATTTTAAATTCTTCAACAAAAGAAGTTTCCTCCATAGAGTTAGGTGAAATGGTAATGGAAAAACTAAAAGAAATTGACGAAGTATCTTATATAAGATTTGCTTCTGTCTATAAACAATTCAAAGATATTAATGAATTTATTTTAGAGTTAGAAAAAATTAAAAAAGGAAAAATATAAACCTATTGCTTATAAGCAATAGGTTTATATTTTTTTATAGATTAAAAGTTCGGTCTAGGACTCTGTACTGAATTGCTTCAGTTAAATGAAATAGCTCAATGGTGTCAGAGTCATCTAAATCTGCAATTGTACGAGCGATTTTAATTATTTTATGATAAGACCGGGCACTTAAATTAAGTGTATGAAATGCCTTTTTTAATAAATCTTTTTGCGCAGACCCTAAGGGGCAATACTTTTCGATTAGGGGCGGTTGTAGCTCGGAATTATACATAATAGACTCTTTTTTATATCGATTAGTTTGTATCTTAATTGCATTTTTAACCCGGACAGCAATGTCATTAGAAGATTCACTGCTACTAGAAGTCAGTTGATCGTAGGCAATAGCTCTGGTTTCAATGTGTATATCAATTCTGTCTAACAGAGGACCGGATAATTTTCGAAGATACTGTCTTACACTTTGAGAAGAGCACTGACATTTTGTATCATCAGGGTAGAAACCGCAAGGACATGGGTTTGTAGAGGCGATAAGCATAAAGTTTGCAGGAAAGGTTAGTGAGCTATTAACACGGGATATGGTCACGTCCTTAGATTCTAATGGTTGGCGCAGTGTTTGAAGGACATTTTTATTAAATTCTAAGAACTCGTCTAAAAATAAAACTCCTTGATGTGCCAAACTGATTTCACCAGGTTTTGGTATTTTGCCTCCACCAATTAAAGCAGATGGTGTTGTGGTGTGATGAGGAGATCTAAAGGGTCTCTTAGTAATAACATGAGATTTATTATTTAATTTGCCGGAAATGCTATATATTTTGGTTACTTGAAGACTTTCCTCAAAAGATAAGTCGGGCAAAATACTAGGAAGTCTATGAGCCATCATTGTTTTTCCAGATCCAGGAGGTCCTATCATAAGGAGGTTGTGATTCCCAGCGCCAGCAATTTCAAGGGCGCGTTTCACCTCTTCCTGCCCTTTGACATCTCGGAAATCTAAGGTTGTGCCACTGTCCTTGGGGTGATTGTTTGTATTAAATTTAACAGGAAGACATGGGTTTTCGCCTGTTAAGTGAAAAATTGCTTCTTTTAAAGACGAGATTCCAATGGTATCAATTCCTTTGACAAGAGCGCTTTCTGATGCGTTAGAAATGGGTACAAGGCATTGCTTTAAGATGGCATCTTTTGCAGTACAGGCAATGGGTAAGATTCCATTAACACTTTGGACGCTGCCATCAAGTGAAAGTTCTCCTACAATCATATGAGAATCTAAAGCGTCTTGTTCAACAACGCCAATACAACATAATATACCAAGTGCAATAGGGAGATCATAATAAGCACCCTCTTTTTTATAATCAGCAGGGGCTAAATTGACGGTGATACGTTTTACAGGAAAAGGATAACCACTATTTTTAATAGCGCTTCTTACACGTTCCTTTGACTCGCGCACAGAGGAGTCGGGCAATCCAACCAAATCAAAAGAGGGGAGGCCGTTACTAATATCTACTTCTACAGTTACAATTAATCCATCTACGCCCTTAAGGGCACAACTTGTTAATTTGCAATACATAAGATTAATATCCTTTCTAAAGAACATAGAGTAATAAACAAACATATTAGAGTATAACAAGTTTTAAGATATATAATCATTATTTAAGAAGTTTATTAAGAATCCTTTGCAAAACATGATTGAATCTATATTGAATGGGTAATACTAGAAAAAGGCTATCATTTTAGATATAGGAGGGTGATCATATCATTAATTGGTACTACTACTGGATAACGACCATAAAAAACATAGGACATGTAAAAAGGAAAAAACTGCTAGGAACCTTTGTGACGCCCCAAAGGGCTTATGATGCAGATTATAACGATTATGAAAAGCTTCTTTACCTATCCAAGGAAGATATTAGCTATATTATGGAATCAAAATCTCCAACTAGAATCATGGGTGAAATTGAAAAAATAAAAAGTGAAGGGATACAAATAATCTCAATAGACGATAATGAATACCCTGAAGTACTCTCACAGATAGATCATCCGCCTTATGTTTTATATAAGAAGGGGAACATGAATATAATAAATCCATGTATTGCAATAGTAGGGTCTAGGAAATGCAGCGAATATGGGCACGCAATGGCTTATGAAATTGCAAAGGGATTGGCAAAGGTGGGGGTTGTGGTAGTGAGCGGGCTCGCCAAGGGAATAGATGCTGCAGCTCATATAGGGGCGTTAGAGATGGGGAAGACAGTGGGTGTTTTGGGAAATAGCCTAGATAAGTACTACCCCCCTAGTAATGCTAAATTACAGCGACAAATAGAGGCGCAGGGGTGTACTTTATCAGAATATCCATTAAATACTGAACCACATCCAGGATTCTTTCCTGCTAGAAACCGCATCATAAGTGGCTTAAGTAGAGGGGTCCTTATAGTAGAAGCAGCAGAAAAAAGTGGCTCTCTTATTACGGCCAATTTTGCCCTAGAACAAGGAAGAGATGTATTTGCAGTTCCCGGGAATGCCTGGAGCAAAATGAGTATGGGAAGCAATAAGATTATTCAGCTAGGTGGGAAGCTAGTGATGAATGCAGATGATATTATTGAAGAAATTGAACAATATTTACCTGTTCAGCCGATCAAAAATGGTGATGATGAGCAGAATAGGCATCTTAATAAACTTGCACAAGATGAAATAATGGTATATGATAACTTAAGTCGAGAACCGTTATATATAGATGAAGTAAATAATAAAATAAAATTACCAATTGCTACATTGCAACATATAATAACATCCCTAGAACTTAAGGGGTTAATTAAAAGATTACCTGGGCAAAGATTAGTTAGAAATGAATGATAGGATGTAAAAGATCCAATGTAAAAGATTAAATGGAGGGATACGATGGCAGATAAATTAGTTATTGTGGAGTCGGCAGCCAAAGTAAATACAATTAAAAAATTCTTAGGTCGCGGTTATAAAGTAGAGGCCTCATTAGGACATGTTAGGGACTTACCTAAAAGCCAACTGGGTGTTAATATAGAGGAAGATTTTGAGCCCAAATACATTACGATTAGGGGCAAAGGAGAGTTGCTTGCAAAGCTACGCAAGCAAGCTAAAACAGCTTCCAAAATATATTTAGCAACTGACCCTGACCGGGAAGGTGAGGCTATATCTTGGCATTTATACCATTCGCTAAAACTAGAAGGGAAAAATGTTAGTAGAATTTCGTTTAATGAAATTACAGAAACGGCTGTTAAAGACGCCATTAAAAATGCAAGAGAGATTGATATGGATCTTGTAGATGCTCAACAGGCCCGTAGGATGTTAGACCGTTTAGTAGGGTACCAAATAAGCCCTATTTTATGGAAGAAAGTTCGAAAAGGACTTAGTGCAGGTCGGGTTCAATCTGTAACACTTAGATTAATTTGTGATCGGGAACAGTTAATTCGAGATTTTATAGAAGAAGAATACTGGTCAATAACAGTCGATATGAAAAGTGGTTCTAAGGCGAAACCATTTGAAGCTAAATTTTACGGGAATACGGATGGGAAACTAGAGATTGTAAATGAAACTCAAGCAAATGATATAGTAGATTCCCTAGGGAAAAATCAGTACGAAGTAACACAGGTAAAGATTGGTAGTCGTACTAAAAATACTTTGTTACCATTTACAACAAGTACGCTTCAGCAAGAGGCATCTAAGCACCTTGGATTTACCACACTGAAAACAATGAAGATAGCACAGCAATTATATGAAGGTATTAAAATCGATAAAAAAGAAGTTGGGCTAATTACATATCTTAGAACTGACTCAACGCGTATATCTGACCAAGCACAACAAGATCTCAAGGCGTATATAGGGGATAATTTCGGAGAAGAATATTTCGATAAAAGCAAAATTGTGAAGAAGTCTAAAAAGTCTAATGTGCAAGATGCTCATGAGGCAATAAGGCCGACAGGTGTTGAGATAAAACCTAACGATATTAAATCATTCTTAAGTAGGGACCAAAACAGGTTATACAAGCTTATATGGGAACGTTTTATTGCTAGTGGCATGGCGCCAGCCAAATATGAAACCTATTCAATTAAAATTAAAAATGGTGAGTATGTTTTTAATGCAAATAGCTCTATTGTATTGTTTGATGGTTTTTTAGCAGTTTATAATATGGATAAAGAAAACACTAAACAAGCTCATACGGTACAAGTTGAGGAAGGGCAGGTTTTAGATTCTACAAATTTGAAAGCCAATCAGCATTTTACGCAACCACCGGCAAGATATACGGAAGCATCTCTTGTAAAAACATTAGAAGAGAATGGGGTAGGTAGGCCTAGTACATATGCGCCTACAATTTCAACACTTTTTACTAGAGGATATGTGGTTCGAGAAAAAAGAATATTATACCCAACTGAACTAGGAGAAATTATAAATGATATTATGGTTGGATATTTTAAAGATATAGTGGACGTAGAATTCACAGCTAACTTAGAACAGGTATTGGATGGGGTAGAAACAGGAAAGTCTAATTGGAAGCAAGTCATAAGAGATTTTTATCCACCATTTAGTGAAACTTTAAAAGTTGCTGAGGAAGAAATTGGTGAGATTAACATAGTTGAAGAAACAGATATTCTATGTGAAAAATGTAACGCAAATATGGTTGTAAAATATGGACGCTTTGGAAAGTTTATAGCGTGCCCTAATTTTCCGGAATGCAGGAATACAAAACCTTTTTATGAAGAAACTGGAATTTTATGCACAAAGTGTGGTGGCAAAGTATTTTTAAAGAAAACCAAAAAAGGCCGAAATTATTATGGTTGTGAAAACAACCCTGAATGTGAGTTTATGTCATGGGATAAGCCTACCGGGGAAAAGTGCCCGCTGTGTCAAGAAACTTTAGTGGAAAAAGGTGGGAAGACTAAAAAGATTGTATGTAACAATAAACAATGTAATTTTGGCAAAGAGAAAAAATAGTTGTCGCTTTATGTTGAATCCTCTTTTCAAATGTGGTATTATATTGTTATTATATAATATAGTCTAAAATCTGCAAAGTTAGAAAACTAACTTTGCTTTTTTGTGTAAAACAATCAATAGATGTATAGTATATGAATATTTTGAACAAACTATATAGATAATATTATAAGCAAACAATTAGGAGGAAAAGTAATGTCTATAGATTTATTGCAGAAAATGAGAAAGTTTAATCGGTTACTACAACGGGTAGGTTCTGATCGAGTGGTATTTACAGATATTTGTAAAGTACTGAGTGATGTTACGGCATCGAATATTGTGGTGATTGGCAATAATGCAAAAGTATTAGGTATTTTTAATATTGATGAAGAAGCTTTTGTCTCTGAAGAAAAATATATTGATACAATGATTAATGATCAATTGCTTTCAATTATGGAAGTTAAAGAAAATATGCCTATGAGTAGTATATTTACAGAAGATCCCCTTAGCAAAAGATATAATGCTTGTATCATACCGGTTGTTGCAGGGGGGCAAAGAGTAGGTACTCTCTTAATTTATAAAAAAGAAGGTAATTACGTAACAGATGATATTATTTTAGGTGAATATGGTGCTACGATTATAGCGGTAGAGGTACTTCGCTCTGTAAGAACTGAAATAGAAGATGAAGAAAGAAAGACCGCTATTGTTAAGTCTGCTATAGGAACATTATCATATTCGGAACTCGAAGCAATTTTCCATATCTTTGATAAGTTAGATGGAACAGAAGGTCTACTAATTGCAAGTAAGATTGCAGATAAAGTAGGGATTACGAGATCAGTTATTGTCAATGCTCTTAGGAAATTTGAAAGTGCAGGCGTAATTGAATCAAGATCCTTGGGCATGAAAGGGACGTATATTAAAGTTCTTAATAATGTTCTTATTGAAGAATTAAATAAACTAAGATAACTACTCTAAGCTGTCATTTAATAATTCAATGACAGCTTAAATTGTCTAATCGTCTAAAACTACTTTAAATGACAGTCAGCTATCGAATAAGAGGATTTTTTGTATAAGACTAAGATGTTGTATACATAGCTCTATATAAAACAAATGATATACTTGATTTATTTGGAATTGGGGTATATAATGTGGTATATTCAAAATTAACTGTATAAAAAATCGGATTATGATAGATAGCCTAAACTGTTTCAATATAGCAAAATATCTTTTTAACGATAATAGCAAACTTGACGAAAGGTAAGGACGCAAAGCTAAAGGGCCTTTTAAATGGCAGCCAGCTACCGAATGAGGATATTTTTTTATGCAAAAATAAAGAAATATGTATATAGTTCTATATAATATAACCTGTATATGCTTGATGTTTTTGGTACGGGGGGGTTATAATAGAATATATTGTAGAAAAACAGTATAAAAGAAGATTTTATGCTATAATAAACTATACCTAAAAATTATTTAGCAAAGGAGAAATAGATGACTAACAACAGAATGTTTAGCTTGCCAGATATTATGAACAAAGCTATTGAATCATCATGGAAAAGACAAGAATTATTAAGTACTAATATTGCCAACAAAGATACCCCAGGATATAAACGTAAAGATATAAATTTTGAAAAAGTTCTTACTGCAGAATTTGAAAAAACAGGTAATATGCATGAAGTGAATATTAATAAGTTGTATGGAGAAATTATGTCTCCCTATTCAGATTTCCAGCAGAGATTAGATGGCAGTAATGTAGATATAGATTGGGAAATGGCTGAGGTTGCTAAAAACAAGATTAAGTACGATGCTTTAGTTACTCAGACATCAAGACAGTTACAACGTATTGAAAGTGTTATTACTAACGTTAGATAATTAAAAGAAGGGGGGAAAACAATGTCATTCTTAAGTTCTATAGATATAAGTGCGTCTGGTCTTACGGCACAAAGATTAAGGCTTGATGTAATTTCTCAAAACATTGCAAACGTTAATACCACGAGGACTGAAGATGGAGGTCCATATCGTAGAAAAGCAGTCATATTTGAAGAGAAAAAAGCGCAACAGCCATTTTCGGAGGTATTATCGAGTAGTAAACAAGGCCAAGCAAGTGGAGGGGTCCGTGTATCTCGTATAGAAGAAGATGCCAGTCCATTTGTCATGAACTACGATCCGGGGCACCCAGATGCAAATGAAGAGGGATATGTGGCAATGCCAAATGTTAATATTGTATCAGAGATGGTTAATATGATTTCGGCTAGTCGTTCATATGAGGCAAATGTTACAGCTATGAATGCTATGAAGTCAATGGCTACTAAAGCATTAGAAATAGGTAGATAATACCTAGGGGAAATTAGGAGGAGTATTTAATGGTGAATAAAATCCAAAACATAGGATTGCCAAATTTGGCGCAAAACAAAGAAACGGTAAAAAATGAAGCAGCAAACGGTGTTTTTGAAGATTTTTACAAAGCAGCTATTAATTTAATTGAAGACACTAATAACTTGGAATTAGAAGCAGACCAAAAGAGCTTAGAATTCGCAATGGGTAAAACTAGCAATATTGAAGAGGTTTTAATTGCTCAAAAGAAAGCTAATATTTTACTTCAGTTTACTATTCAAGTTAGAAATAAAGCAGTGGAATCATATAAAGAAATTATGAGAATGCCTTTATAATAATGAAGAATAGAAAAGAGGTGGAATAATGCCAGAAGCACTTACCCAGATGTCTGGGCAGCTTACGGAAAAGTGGAGTGAACTTGAAAAAAAGCAAAAAATTAAAATTGCGGTCATATCAGCAGTAATAATAGGCATTATTGCGGTTTCTATGATTCTTTTAAGTAGACCTAAGATGGTTATATTAATGAGGGATTTAGAATCAAAGCAAGCCAGCAGAGCATCTGAGGTTTTAGACGCAGAAGCCATTAAATATGAATTCAAAAATGATGGTCGTACGATTCTAGTGGAGAATAAGGACGCAAATAAAGCAAAACTTATTATGGCTAGGGAAGATATACCAAAAGGGCGGTTTGCTTTTGAAGATGCCCTAAATAATACAATGTCTACAACAGAGTCAGAAAAACGAGTAAAATTACATAAATCTAAGGAAAATGAAATTGCAACTACCCTAGAATCAATTGAATCCGTTGAAACAGCACAGGTTAATTTGGTTATTCCAGAAGAAGATAACTCTTTTTTAGAATCTAAACAAAAAGCGACGGCAGCGGTTATATTAGAACTGTCAAATTCTATTACAAATAAACAAATTAATGGAATCGCCAACTTTGTATCTAGAAGTGTTAAAAATTTAGATATCCAGGATATAAATATTATCGACACAGAAGGTAATAACCTTTACATTGGAGATAAGGCCGAGTTAGATGGGGACTATTCTAATAAGCAAGAACAAAAGATTTTTGCAGAGCAAGACCTAAAAAACAAAGTCGCTGAACTAATGGGGAAAATGTATGATGATGTAAGAGTAAGCCCTAACCTTGTATTTGATTATGATCAATACATAGAAACAAAGGAAAGCTATGAATCACCTATACCCGATAGTAATAAAGGGATTATTACAGACGAAAAAATAACCTCTAGTTCCTCAACTAATAGCCAAACAGGTGCAGAACCTGGCGAGGTTGCCAATGGTGGTGAAGCGCCAACATATGTAATGGGCGGGGAAGGTTCGGGAGAGTCTAAAAGCAATACTAAAGATACAGAATATGCTGTAGATAAGACGATTTCTAACAAAACAAAAGCAGTAGGAAAAGTGGATGTTACCTTATCATCTATTGCAGTTCATGCTTTTAGAAATAAAATATATAAACAAACAGAAGTAGAGGCTAAGTTGCCGCCAACTCAAACCTGGGAAGAATTTAAGGAACTCAATAAAGAGCGGGCAGTATTACCGGTTGATGATCTTTTGATTGATTCTATACAAAAAGCAACAGGTCTTCAAAATGTGGCAGTTCAGAGTTTTGAAATTCCAGTATTTATTGACCAAGAAGTATTTAAAATGGCAGCAAAAGACTATATACCATATATATTATTACTTGTATTTCTTGCAGTACTTGGTTTTGCAATTTATAAATTTGCAAGTCCTAAGGAAATTATTGAACTTGAACCTGAGCTTTCAATTGAGGACATGCTTCAAAGTGCTAAAAAAATGCAAGAGGTACCGCTTGATGATATTGAATACGGTGAAGATATAGAAGTTAAGAAACATATTGAAAAATTTGTAGATGAAAAACCAGAAGCTGTAGCTAGTTTATTACGTAACTGGTTGGCTGATGATGGATGGGAGTGATGAAAAATGGCAACACAAGATACACTGACAGGTAGACAGAAAGCTGCCATGCTCCTAATCACATTAGGGCCTGAAAAGGCAGCAAAGATATTTAAATATCTAAAAGAAGAAGAGATTGAGCAACTGACACTAGAAATAGCTAACATAAGAGCTGTATCTCCTCAAATGAAACAAGATGTACTCAATGAGTTTTATGAAATTTGTATAGCGCAACAATATATCGCTGAAGGTGGTATTGAATACGCCAAGCAAATTCTTGAAAAGGCATTAGGAACAGATAATGCTATGGAAGTTATTAACAGATTAACCGTGTCGTTGCAAGTAAGACCATTTGATTTTGCACGTAAAACAGAAGCTAGTCAGTTAATAAACTTTATTCAGAGTGAACATCCACAGACCATTGCTTTGATTTTATCCTACCTAAGGCCTAGTCAAGCATCAGGTGTCTTAGCAGCATTAAGTTCTGAGAAGCAAGCTGATGTTGCGAGAAGGATAGCGCTGATGGATAGGGCCTCCCCAGATGTTATTAAATCTGTGGAAAGAGAATTTGAGAAAAAATTATCATCTCTTGTAACAGAAGACTATACAACTGTCGGAGGAATTGACTCTATTGTCGAGATTATTAACCTTGTGGATAGAGGAACAGAAAAGAACATTATGGAAACCTTGGATATGGATGATCCAGAACTTGCAGAAATTATTAAGAAGAAAATGTTTGTATTTGAAGATATTCTTACACTTGATAATAGATCAATTCAACGTATCCTCAGAGAAGTTGATAATCATGAGCTTGCAGTTGCATTAAAAGGATCCAATGAAGAAGTAAAAGAAGCTATATTTGGAAACATTTCTTCAAGACTTGCGGCGATGATTGCAGAAGACTTAGAGTATATGGGGCCAAAACGTATTAAGGAAATTGAAGAAGCGCAACAAAGAATTGTTAACATTATACGTAAGTTAGAAGAAACGGGCGAGATTGTTATTTCACGTGGTGGAGGTGACGAGATTATTGTCTAGCATTATAAAAGGGCAGAGAATTAGAAGCGAATCAATACTAGAAATAGAAAACACAAACGCATATATAGCCCTAAAAGAAGTGGACGAAAATCTTACCACTGATATTCAGGAGCAAAAAGAAGATATTAGGCGTAAAATGCAACAAGTAGAATCAAAAGCTAATATAATCATAGAAAAAGCCACTGAAGAAGCCATAGCAAAGGCTGCTGTGATTATAAAAGAAGGCCAAGATAGGGTTAAGATAGAATCCGCTATAGTTCTTGAGCGAGCCCAGGAAGAAGGCTACCAAGTAGGCTACGAGACAGGATATGAAGAAGGAAAGCTAGAAGCTCAAAGCCTAATTGAAGAAGGAAACCAGGTGGTTCTAGATGCAAATGAGCAGAAACAACAATTGTTAGATGAGATAGAACCACAAATAATTGAAATGATTATCGGAATATGTGGTAAACTTATAGATGAAGAGATTAATCATAATAAAGACACGATATTACTATTAATTCGTAAAACATTAGGACAAGTTTCTTCTGATACATCCGAGATTAGTGTAAAGGTATCACCAGATGAATATGAATATGTGTTAGAAAACAAGGATTTAATTGCGCAAGGCACTGCGAATCCTGAGAATATGCAAATTAAAACAGATGCTAACCTAACCAAAGGGGTGTGCGTCATAGAAACACCCTTTGGAAGTGTAGCTTGTAATGTAAATGAAGCCTTTTCAGAAATCAAAAAACAAATGCGCTTAATTTGTAGTCAGAAATAGAGGGATAGATATGATTGATTTAACTAAATATGACTCTATCTTAGATAAGGATTACATGGTGAGATTTGGCTATGTTAGTCAAGTTGTAGGTCTAACAATTGAATCTGTAGGACCTATGTGCACAGTAGGAGATCTATGCTACATTGTACCCCAACAAGAAGATGGTGAAGGGGTCTATGTTGAAGTCGTAGGGTTTAGAGGTAAAAACCTTTTGCTAATGCCTCTGGGTGAGACAACAGGGATAGGGGTTGGCAGTATCGTACAGGCTACTGGGAAACCACTACAGGTAGGTGTAGGAGACCAGTTATTAGGCAAGGTAGTGGACTGGCAAGGTAACCCTTTAGATAAAGATGACAAGGTATTTTGCAGTGATTATGTAGATATCGTTAATCAACCGCCGAACCCTTTAA
Source organism: Candidatus Epulonipiscium sp. (assembly GCA_012841565.1). The sequence goes on from DUUM01000053.1 coordinate 77,659, forward strand.
CAAGGCAAAGGATAACAGAAGTAATGCCTTTAGGGATTAAAGCAATAGATGGCATGTTAACAGTTGGTAAAGGTCAAAGGATTGGCGTATTTGCGGGAAGTGGCGTTGGTAAAAGTACACTTATGGGGATGATTGCTAGAAATGCCCATTCCGATATTAACGTTATTGCCTTAATAGGGGAGCGGGGAAGAGAAGTACGAGAGTTCCTCGAAAAAGACCTTAAGGAAGAGGGGCTAAAAAGATCCATTGTAGTCGTAGCTACCTCAGATCAACCAGCTCTTACAAGAATTAAAGCAGCTCAAACAGCTACAGCAATTGCAGAATATTTTAGAGATCAAGGTAAATATGTATTGCTACTAATGGACTCATTAACCAGGTTTGCAATGGCCCAAAGAGAAGTAGGCCTTGCAATAGGAGAACCGCCCGTAACAAGAGGGTATACGCCTTCAGTTTTTGCAGTAATGCCTAAGTTATTAGAAAGGGCAGGTAACTCAGAAAATGGCAGTATAACAGGAATATATACAGTGCTGGTAGATGGTGATGATATGAATGAACCGGTTACAGATACGGTTAGAGGGATCCTAGATGGGCACGTTGTATTATCAAGGAAGCTTGCTAATAGGAATCACTTCCCAGCCATAGACGTCTTACAAAGTATTTCAAGGGTTATGAGTGATATTGTCACAAATGATCATAAGGCAGCGGCATCTGAAGTGAAAAAGAATCTAGCAGTCTATCAGGAATCAGAAGACCTAATTAATATTGGTGCCTATGTAGAAGGAAGTAGCTCAGACATTGATGAAGCCATTGATAAAAACCCGAAGATTACAGAGTTTTTACGTCAACAAGTAGATGATAAGATAGAATTTGAAGATGTATTAACACTTTTAAAAGATACCTGCAATTAAACAAGGGGGTATACCATGGCTAACTTTAAATATGAATTAGAAAATGTGCTGAATGTAAGAGAAAAACTGCAAAACATTAAGCAAAAAGAATATGCAGATGCATTAGAATTATTAAAAAAAGAGAAACAAATAAAAAAGCAGATTAACCATTCATTAAATAATAGTAGACATGCTTTTAAAAGTTCAATCAGTGATTATATAGATCCTAAAAAAATAAAATCACAGCAAAACTATCATATGCTTTTAGAAGATCAGTATCAAATAGCAACTGAAAAAGTTGAAATAGCAAAAGGTAAAACTGAAAAACAAAGAATAGAACTACTCAATGCTATGAAGAACAAAAAGACGTTAGAAATCCTTAAAGAAAAAAGGTTTGAACAGTTTATAGAACAAGAGAAAAAAGATGAGCAACAAGTTGTAGATGAAATCGTAAGCTTTGCATACAAAAAGTCTAAGTAATGAGGTGATTACCATGGATGATGTAACAATAGATTTAAGTACCAACGATTTAGATATGAATGATGTTAAACTTAAAGATGGTAGGCCTATTAAATCAAAACGCAAAAAATCTTATATGATACCTATAGTCGTTTTAGCCGTAGTAGCAGTTATCGTACTTTTTGTTAAACTGGATATAGGAAAAATATCAAGTAAATATATAGCACCTAAAATAGAAAACATCCCATTCATTAATAAGATATTGCCAAATACTAAACAAGGGGATGGCTTATACGATAGCCAAAGTAAAAAGCAATTAATTGATATTATTAGTGGGAGCGAAACAGAACTAGAAATAGCGCAAATGGAAATAGAAGACCACTTAGATAGAATCAGTGATTTAGAAAAAAAGATTAAAGATTTAGAGGTCTTTGAAGATGAGTATCTTAAATTCAAGGAAGAAAAACAAATATTTGATGACTATATTGGTAATATGGAAAAAGAGGAATTTATAAAATTCTATGAACAAATGAATCCAGAAAATGCACAGACTATTTATGCAGAACTTGTAAAAGTTCAGCAAATGACCAAAGAGCAAAGGAAATATTCAGCACTTATTTCTGAAATGGATGAAACAAGTGCAGCCAAAGTGTTAGAAAACCTGTTTCAAACAGATATGGATATTATACTTTCGATATTGTCCAATATGGATACTGAAAGTGCATCAGCCATTCTAGGAGAAATGGATTCTAAAATAGCATCAATGGTAGTTAAACAACTATCACCAGAATAAAAGAGAGGAGGCAAAAACGTGAACGTACAACCAATGACATTAGACCTTAATTCATTACGTGCACCCCAGAAGCTAAGCAATCAGCAAGTAAGTAATAAAAAGGAAGATGAGTTTTCATCTGTACTTGAAAAATCTAGAAAAAATCAAGAAACACCTGTAAAAGCAAAAGAAAACAAGGCAAAAGAAGATGTTACCCCGACTTCAAAAGAAAAAGAGACAATTGAATCTTCAGCAGAAACGGCAACTGAGTCTAAAGATCCGGTTACAAAAGAAACTGATAAATCCAAAGAAACAAAACTAGAAGATCAGGTATTAGTGAAAGAAGAAAATGAAAAAGTTATCCAAGCCATAGCAGATTTGCTAGGAATAGCAGTTCCAGAGTTAGAGCAAATGCTTGCAACCCTGCAAATTGAAATGAGTGATTTACTAAAAGGTGATAACTTACAACAATTAATCATGCAGGTACACGGGGTTGAAGAGCCTATGGATTTACTGTTAATTCCTGAAGTAGCATCTGAGATTAAAGTGATATCATCAATGCTAGAAGAACATTCTGCTAACACGGTTGTAAGACCAGATCAAGAGGTGTTGCAAGTTGCACCACAGCAAGTAGAAGCAGGACAAGCAGAAGCTAAGGTTAATCCAGAGACTCAAGTAGCAACTGGGGCCCAACAAAAAAACGTGCAGCAAGCATCTACACCAGCTATGGACAATGCGGTTTTAGAAGTAGACCCAGAACAGGTAAGTAAATTAAATGTTACAGCGCCAAATAATGAAAAGTCAGCTCAAAACGAAGAACAATCCACACCTAACCAAAATAACGCAGCTAGTCAGTTTTTAGACCATTTATCACAGTCAATGGGAGAAGTATTCCAGACTCAAAACAATCAAGTCAATGAAACCTTTGAAACGATTGCAACGAGAAATGAAGTCGTTAATCCTAGAATGGTTCTAGATCAAATTGTCGAAAGAATTAAAGTATCATCCCTAAAAGATGAGGCCCTAATGAGTATCCAATTAAAGCCAGAACATCTTGGTAAGCTAAGTATGGAAGTTATTTCAAAGCAAGGTATAATGACGGCTCACTTTGTAGTAGAAAATGAAAAAACAAAAGCCATGCTAGAGCAGAACATTCAAAGCTTAAGAGACAGTCTAGAAGATAAAGGACTTGTTATTCAAGAATTAGAAGTAACCGTTGGGCAAAATCAAAATGATGATAAACAAACCTATCAAAGTCCCAAATCAAATAGAAATATATCGGATATAATTAATGGGATTATGAACGAAGATCTATTAGAAGAAGAAACACAAGCTAATAATAGATTTAAGAATGAAGAGAATGAAGTCGATTTTATAGCATAGAAAGGAGTCGCCTTATGAGTAATGTAACTGGAGTTCACTATGTAAGTGCAGATGATGAGAAAATCAAATCTAGTGCAACAGATAGAAACCCTAAAAATGACTTAGGCAAAGATGCTTTTATGCAACTTTTAGTCACTCAGCTTAGATACCAAGATCCACTCAATCCAATGGACAACCAAGCGTTTATGGCCCAAATGGCTCAGTTTTCAGCCCTTGAGCAAATGATGAATATGAGTGCATCAATGGAAAAATCCAATGCACATGGTTTAATTGGTAAAGTAGTAGAAGCCACATACAAGGATCCTAGTACCAATCAATTAGAGGATATTGTTGGAAAAGTAGATGGCGTCGTTATGAAGAATAACCAAAATTTTTTAATGGTGAACGGAAAAGAAATAGAACTAAAAGACGTTCAAAGTGTCATTGATCCAAGTTTAATTAGTAGTACAGATATAACATCTGGTTTTGAACTGCTTGGAAAAACAGTACAAGCTTCTGTGAAAGACAAAGAATCAGGTAAAGAGTTCATATATGAAGGTGAAGTGCAACAAATCCTTATGAAAGAGGGGAATCCACATGTTGTTATAGGGGTAGGCGAAAATGCAGTAATAATCCCTGTAGATAATGTTAAAAATGTGATTGAAAAACCTACCATTACCGGCAAACATGCGACTGGAACCATGACAGAAGAAGATGGAACAATCGTAAATGTAGCAGGAACCGTAGAGTACCTTTTAGTAATTGATGGCAAAATACAAGTATCCATAGATGGAACATTAATACCTTTTGACAAATTAGACAAAGTATCTAAAAGCTAAATGTATAGGAGGTTGCCTCATAATGATGAAACAAATCAATGCGCACCAAATTAAGCCTATATCATTAAAGGCTAATGAAATAAAACCTTTGGTTAAACCAGTAAGTACAGAAATGTCTTTTAACCAAGTACTTCAAGGAACCTTAAACAAGGTTAATCTTCAGTATTCTAAACATGCTGACTTTAGAATGAAGTCACTAGGGATTGTAAGAAATAAAGAATTTGAAAATCAATTAGAAGTAGCAGCAGGTAGAGCAAGAGCCAAAAACATTAAAGAAGGTCTGATCCTAAAAGAAGATTATGGTTTTGTTGTGAGTATTAAAAACAACACGGTCATTACAGTAGTTGACTTGAAAGATAAGGAAGACAATGTATTTACAAATATTGATGGCGCCGTAATAATATAGCTGGACCGACAGGAGAGCATACATCTTGGACTGATGGAAGAGATGAAACGGCAATACAAACCAGGAGGTTGATAATTATGATGAGATCCATGTATTCAGGTGTTTCAGGATTACGTACCCATCAAATAAAAATGGACGTAATAGGAAACAATATAGCCAACGTTAACACAGTAGGTTTTAAATCGCAAAGGGCTACATTTAACGAAGTATTTAGCCAGACTATTCAAAGTGCAAGTTCTGCTAATGCTGACACAGGCCGTGGTGGTCTTAACCCTATGCAAGTAGGACTTGGGGTTAACGTATCCTCAATCGACATGATGATGACACAAGGGGCAGCCCAAAGAACAGACAATCCATTTGACTTAATGATTAATGGTGATGGATTTATGGTTGTAGGAGATGCTAGTGGCCAATTCTTTACAAGAGCTGGAGCCCTTCGTAAAGATGATGATGGTAACCTTATTATTCCTAATGGAATGAAGGTAATGGGGTGGCAAGCTGATGCTGAAGGTAAAAATATTGTCAGAAGTAATGTAAGTGCTATTAAGTTAGATAGCCCGGAAAATAAGACAGCAAAGCCACAATTGACATCAAAAGTAGAAATTTCGGGTAATCTTGATGTCGGAGAGGCATTAATGAAGGCGAATCCACCTGATCCTCTTAATCCTGACAAACTAGTTACAAATCCAGATGGAATATCTATGCAAATTAAGATGTTTGATAGTTTAGGGAATGAATACTCTATGAATATGAGAGCAACTTATGATCCTGACCTAGTGCAGGACCCCCCTACTACCCCTCCTAGACAAGGTCAATGGTCAATGGCGCCTATTGTTGATGGCGGTCTAGTCACTTTAACAGACCAAAAGGGCAGGGCACATAAAGTTGGATTTACAGATACGCCAGTAAAATTTGCATTCAACGCAGCTGGCGAGTTAGATATGGGGGTTACTGATACAGCAAGTTCTTTTAAATTCGCTGGTGGTACAGGGGATGATCCTTTCACATTAGCTGGCGTAAACTCCAATTTAGGGCCAATCACTGTAGATTTTAAGGGGCTTACTCAGTATAACGCCAAAACAAATATCGACCCTAAAACAGTAGACGGTCGCAGACCAGGTGAAATGCAAGGTTACGACATCGGCCCAGACGGAATCATTACAGCCTACTATGACAACGGAGAGTTTAAACTCCTAGGACAAGTTGTTATTGCGAACTTTGACAACCCAGCAGGCCTTGAAAAAGTAGGGGATAACATCTATAGAAACACTGCCAACTCTGGCGACTTTGATGGGATAGGGACTGCAGGTATATTCCAAGCAGGTGTTTTAGAAATGTCTAACGTAGATTTATCTCAGGAATTTACTGAGATGATTACAACTCAAAGAGGTTTCCAAGCAAACTCCAAGATTATTAGTACCTCTGATGAAATGCTTCATGAACTCGTTAACCTAAAACGTTAATAGGGTTAAACAATTAATTTAGGGAGGAGCAATCTCCTCCCAAATTATAAGCTACAATTCCTTGCAATTAATATTCAAAGATCATTATAGAATACATATAATAGGAGCGAAGATATGGTTGAAGTGACGCGGTTTAACAAAGAAACAATCATTATTAATGCGGACTTAATTGAAATGATTGAGGCTGCACCAGATACGGTTATTACAATGACAACAGGGAAGAAATTTGTTGTCAGTGAAACAAAAGAAGAGATGGTTGATAAAATCGTTAAGTACAAACAAAGAATTTTATCAATAATAAGTATTAGTGAGGTGAAGTAGTGGATATTACTGCAATTGGTGGATTGGTAGCGGGTATAATATTTATGGTTGTATCGATTATGTTAGGTGGAAGATTAGGTCTGTTTTTTGACGTTCCATCCATAATGATCACATTTGGGGGATCTTTTTCAGCTATGCTGATTTCCTACCCATTACATAAGTTTATAAGTTCTATGAAAACAGCAAGGCTAGCTTTTCAGGTACAGCGTTTAAACCCAGGAGTCGTCATTAAGCAAATTATTGACTTAGCTTTTACTGCTAGAAAAGAAGGACTCTTAGCATTAGAAGAAATGGCTCAAACAATGGAAGATGAGTTTCTTAAAAAAGGAATTCTTTTAATTGTAGATGGAACTGACCCAGAGCTCGTTCGTAGCATTATGGAAACAGAGTTAGCCTTTGTTGAAGATAGACACAAAGAAAATCAAGGATTTTGGCAAACACTGGCATCAATGGGGCCATCCTGGGGTATGATTGGAACACTCATTGGCCTTATTAACATGTTAGATAACTTAGATGACCCATCTACCCTAGGACCTAGTATGTCAGTTGCACTTATGACCACCTTATATGGATCAGTACTCGCAAACTTTATTGCAGATCCAATAGCTAACAAGTTAAAATCAAGAAGTGGGGAAGAAGTTTTACTAAAAGAAGTAACCATTGAAGGACTTTTATCTATTCAAGCAGGGGAAAATCCAAGAATTATTGAAGAAAAGCTAAAAGCTTTCCTATCACCAGCCTTGCGCAAGGGGTTATCAGCTCAAGCAGATGGTCGAGAAGGTGATGAATAATGAGCAAAAAAGTAGAAGAAGTAGTTGTAGCTCCTGGTGCACCAGCGTATATGAATACATACGGAGATATGATGACCCTATTACTTGTTTTCTTTGTATTATTGTTTGCTATGTCAAATGTTGATATGGAGAAATATAAAGCCTTTGCAAGTGCCTTTGATGGGGGTTCAGGTGTATTACAAAGTGATCCAAATCAAGGTGGGGGCATCTTAATAGGTGATGGTATGACACAATTACCCGGTATTGAAAACTCAGCAATGGATGGCCAAGAAGAGAAGGACAAAGCAAAAAGGTTACAGGCCATGGAGAAAGAAATAAAAGAACATTTAGAAAAAAATAATATAGCTCAAAAGGTAGAGACAAGCAATAATGGTGACTATATTACAATAAAGTTTGATGATATACTATTATTTGATCTAGGAAAAGCAAAATTAAAACCGGGTGCTGCAGATGTTTTAGATAAAGTGGGGGACTTACTGGTAACATATTTAGAAGAACCACAATTGAAACTTGCATTTGAAGGACACACGGACAATATACCCATTAACACAACTCAGTTCCCTAGTAACTGGGAATTATCAGCAGCAAGGGCAATAGCAGTAGCTAAATTTTATATAGAAGAAATGAATTTTAATCCAAGCCAAATATCGACAGAAGGCCTAGGAGAATATGTGCCTATTGAATCCAATAACACAGCTGAAGGAAGGGCCACAAATAGAAGGGTAGAAATTAAAATAATAAATGAGCCCAAGAGATGAAACAAGCTAAAAAGATAAGGTGAAGGGGAAAAAATATGGATGGTAAATTTAAGGTTTTTGTTGTAGTAGCATTTTTAGTAGTATTTTTGGGAATGGTTGGTGGCGGTTATGTTGTTTTAAAAAGTGTTTCCAACAATGCGTCAACTGTACAAGCAGGAGGATCTGTAAAAAATCCTCAAAATATAGTAATTTTTCCGATAGCTGGTGATATAACAACTAATCTTATTTCAGAAGTTGATGATCAAAGCAAGCATGTCATTAAAATTACTGTAGGATTTGGGATTGATAAAAAAGGGAGAGATTTTAAAGCGCTTTCTAAGGAGTTTGTTGAAAAAGAAATGCTAATTCGAAATGAAATTATTCAATCCCTGAGAGATCAATCTTATGAGAGTATGGCCAAGCCAGATGCTCAAGCGAAGCTATCAGAAATAATAGTATCACGTTTATCCACACTTCTTGTCACCCAATCAATAGAAGATATGTATTTTGGAGATTTTTTTGTACAATAAAATTGAGTCTGAGATAAAAGGATGTGGTGTTTATGGCTGACATATTGTCGCAAAATGAAATTGATGAACTCTTAAACGCACTTAGCTCAGGTGAAGTGGATGTAGAAGATATAGATTCCAAGGGAAGCAATAAACAAATAAAAGAGTATAATTTTGCAAGACCATCTAAGTTTTCAAAAGAACAACTTAGAACCTTAGAGATTATATTTGATAATTATGGTAGAGAAGTTTCCACCTTTTTATCAGGATATTTGCGTACACTTACACAAGTTGAAGTTATTAATGCAGAAGCAGTTACTTATTCTGAGTTTACAAACTCCTTAACAAATCCAGTCGTATTATCGATTGTAGACTTCCAGCCATTAAATGGTTCCATTATATTGGAATTTTCACCTAATATGGGATATGTTATTATTGACCGTATCTTAGGGGGGCAAGGACAATCTTTAAGTAAAATCAGGGAATATACTGAGATCGAAAAGATTTTGTTAGAAAGAGTAATTCACCAATTTGTCAATCTTCTACCAGAGCCATGGGAAAATGTAATTGCTTTAGAGCCGGTATTAGAAAAAATTGAAACAAACTCTCAAGTTGCCCAAATTATTTCACCTAATGAGATCATTGCTCTTATTACTTTCAATGTGAAAATAGGGAATATTGAAGCAATGCTAAATATATGTATTCCACATATGGTTATTGAGCCTATTATGGATAAATTAAATACACGATATTGGTTTGCACATGAGAAGAAACAAACTAAGAAACAATACCGTCATCAAATTGAAAAAAGATTGGAACTTTCTAGAATACCTGTGAGTGCAATTTTAGGGAGAACACAAATAACAGTTAAAGAATTTATAGAATTACAAAAAAATGATATAATAACCCTAGACTCCTCTGTTGAGTCTGATATGCAAATAAAAGTGGGTAATTTTTTGAAATTCTATGGTAAGCCAGGTGTTCATAAGAATAAAAATGCAATACAAATTACCTCTGTTGTGAGGGGGGAGGATGATGAGGAATGAGTGAAGGCGTACTGTCTCAAGATGAAATAAATGCTCTTTTGGGTATGGCCTCTGGAAATGATGATGAAATAATGAATAATGAGTTGTTAACTGATGAAGAAAAAGATGCTATTGGAGAAATTGGTAATATTAGTATGGGCACATCAGCAACAACATTGTTTACTCTTTTAAATCAAAAAGTATCAATTACAACACCGCGTGTAAAGGTGTGGGAATGGGAAGATTTCCTAGATAGCTATCCAGATGACATTGTTATTATTAATGTAGATTATAAAGAAGGATTAACAGGCACTAATTTATTATTATTAAAAGAAGAAGATGTTAAGAAGATTACGGATATTATGATGGGGGGGGATGGGACAAATATCACTGGTGAGCTTACTGAAATTCACTTAAGTGCTATTGCAGAAGCCATGAATCAAATGGTGGGCTCAGCATCTACATCTATGTCACAGATGTTAGATATGAAAATAGATATCTCACCACCTCAAGCATTTATGACAACGCTGGATACAGATAAAGATCCAGACACAAATTTTGCTAAAGCGGGGATTGTTCAGGTGGCATTTAGCATGAAAATAGGTGATATAATTGATAGTGAAATCATGCAGATCTTACCAATTCAGTTTGCTAAAGAAATGGTTCAAAAACTAATGAACCCTAAAAAGAAAATAATAGAAGATCAAATACCACCAATAACACCAGATAGACCTCAGGTTGCGCCACAAAGGCAAACACCGCCAGCACCAAGTGCACCAGTACAAAGTGCTCCAATGCAAAGTACACCAGTGCAACAATATGCAGCGCCAACACAACAAGAGTATGCGCCAAACATTGCTAGGGATATAGATGTTCAAACGCCTCAATTCCCAAGTTTTGATGATAGCTATCTAGTGCAACAAAAAGAAAATATGGATATCATAATGGATGTTCCACTTGAAGTTACAGTAGAGCTTGGTAGAACAAGCAAAAAAATAAAAGATATTTTAGAGTTTAACCCGGGTACAGTTATTGAACTTGATCGACTAGCTGGGGAACCCATTGATATTTTAGTGAATGGTAAATATGTAGCCCAAGGTGAAGTTGTTGTAATTGATGAAAATTTTGGTATACGAATAACAGAAATTATTAGTCCTGAAAATAGAATTTAGAAAATAAAGGGGTGCTTATTTTGGCAAATAGAATTTTAATAGTAGACGATGCAGCATTTATGAGAATGATGATTAAAGATATTTTAACCAAGAATGATTATGAGGTAGTTGGTGAGGCAGAGAACGGCCTTAAAGCAGTAGAGAAATTTAAGGAATTGTCACCGGATCTTGTACTTATGGATATAACCATGCCTGAGTTAGATGGGATCCAAGCAGTAAAACAAATCAAAGAATTTGATTCAACTGCTAAAGTAGTTATGTGTTCTGCTATGGGACAACAAGCAATGGTTATAGAATCAATTCAAGCAGGAGCAAAAGACTTTATTGTAAAGCCTTTCCAAGCAGAAAGAGTAATAGAGGCTATTCAGAAAGTACTTAAGTAAGAGATGAAAAATAATAGATAATGTGATAGGAGGTTATAAAATATGTTTTGGGAAGGAATATCCTTGCTTTTTGTTTTTGTTTTCGTAATAGGCTCAGCATATTTTATAACTAAGAAAATAGCTTCTTTAGGATTTCGCCGAATGCAAGGTAAAAATATGAAAATAATTGAAACACTCCAACTAGGAATGAATCAAATGATTTGTTTGGTTAAAGTTGGAGAGAAAACAGTAATAATAGGTGTTTCAAAAGATAGGATGACATACTTGTCAGAGGTTGATGATAATTTAATTGACTGGGCAGTTTATAAGACTTCCGATGATACACCGACTTTTGAAGATTATTTTAAAAAGGTAATGCCAAAGAAGAAATAAAATATAGATATGGGGAGAATAGAATGCCACATCGTAAATATAAGCGACGTATAAGAACAATAATAATTAGTATTATTTGCATGCTATTTTTTGCTATAACCCTATATGCAGAACCAGTAGCCCTACCTAATATAAACATTGATATTGGTCAAAGCACTGATCCAACTCAAGTAACAAGCAGCTTGCAGATGATTTTTTTACTGACTATATTGGCATTAGCACCATCTTTATTGGTGATGATGACGGCATTTACAAGAATTATTATATCACTGCATTTTGTTAGGTCAGCACTAGGCACGCAACAGATGCCACCTAATCAAGTTTTGATTGGACTTGCACTTTTTTTAACGTTATTTGTGATGGCTCCTACGTTTGAAGTTGTAAATAACGAAGCCATAAAACCCTATTCTGCTTCTGAGATATCTCAAGAAGTGGCGATAGAAAAAGGTATGTATCCAATCAAAGAATTTATGCTAAAGCAAACAAGGGATATTGATTTAAAGTTGTTTGCAGACATTGCAAAAATGCCACCCTTACAAGAAGGTGAAGATATTATAGCAGAGATTCCAGTGACCATACTCATACCAGCTTTTATTATTAGTGAAATAAGGGCAGGATTTATGATTGGATTCTTAATTTTTATTCCTTTTATTGTAATCGACATGGTTGTAGCGTCTACGCTTATGTCTATGGGGATGATGATGCTTCCCCCAGCAATGATTGCATTGCCATTTAAAATATTATTATTTATTATGGTAGATGGGTGGAATTTAGTTATTGGTCAGCTTGTACAGACCTTTAAATAGTAAGGAGTAAAAAATGGAAGAAAAAGTCATAGATGTTATGCGCACTGCGTTTTTAATGATAATTAAAGTGTCAGCGCCAATGTTATTAGTGGCATTAGTAGTAGGATTAATTGTTAGTGTATTTCAAACAACCACATCAATTCAAGAGCAAACACTTTCTTTTGCACCTAAAATTGTTGCTATTTTTTTGGCCATGATTGTTTTTGGTCCATGGATGATGAATACTTTGATGGAGTTTATTAATGAGCTGTACCATAGTTTCAATTTGTTTTTAAAATAATAGAAAGATAAAGATATAGGAGAAAAAATATGAATGCAATAATTGATTTTTATACGCAAATAGATATATTTCTTCTGGTTTTTACTCGTATAATAGCTTTATTGTCAGTTGTTCCTATATTCTCAGATAAAAGTGTACCTGAAATAGCAAAAGCAGGACTCGCTCTTATGATTTCTATTATTGTTGTATATTCCAATCCAATGATGGAAATTAATTATAATGCAAGTATTGTAGCTTATGGTGTTTTAATCCTTAAAGAGATTGTGGTAGGATTGATTATTGGATTTGTGATCTATATGATGTTTCAAGTTTTCTTTTTCGTAGGTCAATTAGTTAGTATGGCATCAGGGTTATCCATGAGTAATATGTTTGACCCAACAATTGGGCAACAAGTTCCAACAATTGGTGTTTTATATAATTATGTTGCTTCTGCGTTGTTTTTAGTAACCAATGGCCATCACATCATATTTCGCGCCCTAATCCACAGCTATTTGTTAATACCAATTGGAGAAGGACAGGTAAATGCAGGAATAATCGATCAGTTTATTAGAATGCTAAACAGCTACTTTATTATCTCTGTTAAAATAGCCGCGCCTATAATGGTGACCATGTTTATACTGGATTTTGCTTTAGGAATACTTGCTAGAACCGCACCGCAGATGAATATGTTTGTAATAGGGTTCCCAATTAAAATAATGGCGTCACTCATCATGCTTTTAATGGCGACGGTTTTAATGAATACAGCCTATATGTATGTCTATGACCAAATTGATATTAATCTTTTGGAAGTAATACAAGGAATGAGAAAATGAAAACACAAGAAAATATAAAACTTGTTTTAAACTTACAATTCTTCTCTGCTGAAAGTGAAGGTAGAACAGAAAAAGGAAGTAGCAAAAAACGTACTGATGCAAGAAAAAAAGGTCAAGTGGCCAAAAGTATAGAAATCAATACGGCATTTTTATTTATAGCGGCATTTTGGAGTTTAAAAACATTTGGTTCTTATATGAAGTTTTCACTGGAACAAATATTTATTCAAACTTTCAACAAAATATCATCAGTAGAGACTTTTTTTGAAGCTAAGTATATGAGTCATTATATAGCCACCATATTTCTTTCAATTATTAAAATAGTGGCACCTGTGCTTATTCCTATTTTAATAACAGGGATAGGGGTTAGTGTTATGCAGGTGGGATGGAAACCATCCCTAGAACCCATGACACCTAAATTCAGTAAATTAAATCCCCTTTCTGGCTTTAAGAGAATGTTTTCATCTCAAAGTTTAATGGAACTTTTAAAAGCCACCTTCAAGGTAGTCGTTTTAGGGACTGTTATATACTCAAGAATTAAAACAGAAATTCCAACATTTTTATTACTAATAGATATGTCTCTTATTCAGATTTTAAGTTATGTGGGAGAACTTGTTATATCCATAGGATTTAGGATAGCAATGATTTTTATCTTTATGGCAGTGGCAGATTTTGCATACCAGAAACATAAATTTGAAGATAGTATTAAAATGACAAAGCAAGAAGTCAAAGATGAATATAAGCAAGCAGAGGGTGATCCTCAGCTTAAAGGTAAGATTAAACAAAAAATGCGAGAAATGTCTATGAAAAGAATGATGCAATCAGTTCCCGAAGCGGATGTTATTATTACAAACCCGACCCACTATGCGGTAGCTATTCAGTATAGCCCGGAAAAAGGGACAGCCCCTATTGTAACGGCTAAAGGGGCGGACTATATAGCACAGAAAATAAGAGAAAAGGCTGCGGAACATGATATTCAAATTATAGAGAATAAACCACTGGCAAGAACATTATATGCTGTAGTGGAAATAGGAGATGAAATACCGCCAGATTTATATAAGGCCGTAGCAGAGATATTAGCATTTATTTATAATTTAAAAAATACATAAAATAGATACATAGGAGGGGAAAGTTTTGAAAGTAAAATCAGGGGATTTAATTTTAGCTGGATTTGTTATTTCGATTTTGTTTCTAATTATAATACCAATAAACGACTTTTTACTAAGTTTATTTATAATCATTAACATTGCAATAGCTCTTATCCTACTTCTGAATGCGTTGTTGGCAAAAGAACCTCTAGACATGTCTTTATTCCCCACAATCCTCCTGATATCAACATTATTTAGATTAGCACTTAATATATCATCCACTAGACTAATCTTAACTCACGGTGATGCAGGGGCTGTCGTAGAGGCCTTTGGACAGTTTGTAGCCGGCGGGAATGTAGTTATTGGTGGCGTGGTGTTCATAATTATTGTTATTGTGAACTTTTTAGTTATTACTAAAGGTTCTGAGAGGGTATCAGAAGTATCTGCAAGATTTACACTTGATGCAATGCCAGGTAAGCAAATGGCTATTGATGCAGACTTAAACGCAGGTTTTATTGATGAAGTAACGGCTAGAGAAAGGCGTAAAAAAATACAAGATGAATCTAGTTTTTTTGGTGCCATGGACGGTGCTTCTAAGTTTGTAAAAAATGATGCAGTGGCAGGGATTCTCATCACATTTATTAATATTATAGGCGGTATTCTCATAGGGGTACTAATGGGTGATATGGAAATCATGGAGGCTATGCAAAAATACACCCTATTAACAATCGGTGATGGATTAGTTAGCCAGGTTCCAGCTCTTTTAATATCGACAGCTACAGGTATATTAGTAACAAAAACAGCTAGTGATACAGAACTCAGTACAATGATGTTTAATCAATTAGCAGGTGCGCCACATATTTTATACATAACTGCCTTTGTTCTATTGGCATTAGGGCTTACTCCTATAGGGTTTTCTGTAACAATTCCAATAGCCCTATTTTTGGTGATTATAGGAAATGTGATAGGGAAAAAACTGAAATTAGGAGACATAGAAGAATCCATAGATGAGGAAGATATAGAGGCAAATGAGATTAGAAAACCTGAAAATGTAATCCATCTTTTAAATGTAGATCCTATTGAGTTAGAATTCGGATATGGTGTCATTCCACTTGCAGATATTAATCAAGGTGGAGACCTTTTAGACCGGGTGGTTATGATTCGTAGGCAAATAGCTTTAGAGCTAGGTTCAGTCGTTCCGATTATAAGGCTTAGGGATAACATTCAGCTTAACCCCAATGAATATGTTATTAAGATTAAAGGTGTAGAAGTGACAAAAGGAGAAATTCTATTTGATCACTATATGGCTATGAATCCAGGGTATGTAGAGGAAGAAATAGATGGTATAGAAACAACGGAACCAGCCTTTGGGCTTCCAGCACTCTGGATAACGGCCTCTCAAAGAGAAATGGCAGAAGTTAAAGGGTATACAGTTGTAGACACACCTTCAATTATAGCAACCCATTTAACAGAAGTTATTAAAAAACACTTATATGAATTATTGAATAGACAAGATGTACAGGTGCTAATTAATAATATAAAAGAAACACACCCTGTACTCATTGAAGAACTAACGCCAAAACTATTATCAGTAGGCGAAATTCAAAAAGTTTTAGCAAATCTTTTAAAAGAAAATGTTTCAATAAGAGACTTAGCATCCATATTTGAATCATTAGCAGATCATGGCGGTAGCGTTAGAGATGTAGATATCTTGACTGAATATGCAAGGCAAGCATTATCGCGTTCCATATCACAAAAGGTACTCGTGAATTCACCTAACCAGGTCATTACGCTAGATCCAGCTATAGAACAACAAATTATGGATAGTGTACAGCAAACAGAACAAGGGGCATATGTTGCCTTAGATCCTCAAATAACCCAACAGATTTTAGATAAGTTACAACAAGAATTAACCAGATTAACATCCATCGGTTTACAACCAATAATATTAACATCACCCATAGTAAGAATATATTTTAGGCATTTAACCGAACAATACTTGCCTAACCTTACTATACTCTCGTATAATGAAATAGACCCTAGTATAGAAATACAATCTATAGGGATGGTGAGTATTTAATGAAAATAAAAAGATATCAGGGTAAGAATGAACAAGAAATCATTAAAACCATAAAAGATGAGCTTGGCCCATCGGCAATTATTTTAAATGTTAGAACCATAAAACGGAATTGGATGTTAAGATTGTTAGCAAAGGACAAAATTGAGATTACAGCAGCAATTGATGAGGAGCCAACAGAGCCAACACCAGTCATCAAAGAACAAAATGTAATAGCTTTAGATACAGGGCTAGACGAACTAAAAGATAAGATGAGTAGTATGGAGCAGTTGTTAACATCGGCCACGGATAAAATGGCGTATTTATACAATGAATCCTACTACAATAAAGAAAAACTAGAACCAGCAATAGAACAAAAACCTAAAAAAAACAAATACAAAATGGAAGATCTTATCTATGAACATTTAGTAAAGCAAGAGGTTGAAGAAGAAGTGGCAAGAGCACTTCTTAGAGAAACAGATGATTTAGGTGAAAATCCCGACATTCAAGATATTATTAGGATTGTATATAATAATATTTCTGAAACCATTGGTGAAGCTAATATTATTGAAGAAAAGACAGACGGTGTCCAAGGACCACAGGTCGTTTTTTTCATTGGCCCTACAGGCGTTGGAAAAACAACTAGTATTGCAAAATTAACCGCAGATTTTAGTCTTAAAAAACAAAAAAAGGTGGCACTTATTACAGCTGATACTTATAGGATCGCAGCAATTGATCAGTTAAGAACCTATGCTGAAATATTATCAGTGCCGCTTAAAGTAGCTTACTCGGCAAACGAGTTACAACTTGGAATAGAAGAATTGCAAGATAAGGATTTTATTTTTGTAGATACTGCCGGGCGATCACATAAAAATGATGAGCACTTAGGGGAGTTAGAAGATATGTTAAGCATGTTTCAGGAAAAACAAGTATACCTTGTACTGAGTGCAACAACAAAATTTACAGATTTAATAAGTATTATAAAAAAATACGCACAGTTTTGTGATACGTATTCAATTATTATTACAAAAACAGATGAGACTGCCTCAGCAGGAACTATTTTAAATATAAAATACTATACAGGTAAGTCGCTTTCATATGTGTCATTTGGTCAAAATGTTCCTGATGATATTGAAATAATAAATGGTCCACAATATGCTAAAATATTACTAGGGAGTTTCAATGATGAATGATCAAGCGGAACAACTTCGACAAATTATTAAAGAGCAGCCCACAAGTGTGAATGCCACCGCGTCATCAGCTAGGATTATAACGGTAACAAGTGGTAAAGGAGGGGTAGGGAAATCTAATACAGTCGTGAATATAGCCCTATGCCTAAAAGACTTAGGGAAAAAAGTTGTAATCCTAGATGCTGATTTAGGTCTAGCAAATATAGAAATATTATTGGGTGTTATCCCAAAATACAATTTATCACATGTTTTAAGTGGCGATAAAAAAATTGAGGAAGTTATTGAACAAAATGAAGATGGGGTACAGTTCATCTCCGGTGGCTCTGGAATCAATGAATTAATGTTCCTAAGTAAGGAGCAAATAACCCAGTTTGCAAGTAATATTGCAAGTCTTGAGAAAATGACAGACTTTATATTGATAGATACCAGTGCAGGTATTACAGATGCGGTCCTTAGTTTCTGTAGGTTGGCACATGAAATTATATTTATTACAACACCGGAACCAACATCTATTACAGATGCATATGCACTTATCAAAACATTTAAAGCCAATAGTAATACAGGATTACCACTGATTAAAATACTGGTTAATAAGGCAGAAACAAATAATGAAGTACAGCAGGTATATACTAAATTATCAAGCGTATGCAAACATTTTTTAAATATGAATATTGAGTATTTAGGGCATGTTTTGTTTGATTACAACATAATGAAAGCGGCAAAACTTCAAGAACCAATATGCAAGTGTTATCCTAAAAGTAGTGCTAGTAATTCGTATAAGGTTATTGCGAAAACCATTATGGAGACAATTTCAGAAACAGAAAAGCTACCAGAAAAAAATAATTTGTTTAAACAGGTATTAAATATGTTCTCTAGGCGTTAATGTATGGTAAGATATTATAATGATGGGAGTTTTGTGGAATATGTCAAATAAGGATACTTATAAAACGATTGTTGCTATAGGTACATCTACAGGAGGTCCTAAAGCACTTCATGAGTTACTATTGGGATTACCCAAGGATCTTCAAGCAACATATTTAATTGTCCAGCATATGCCAGCAGGATTTACCAAGTCATTAGCAGAAAGAATTGATGCAAGTGCGGAAATTGCCGTTAAAGAGGCAGAAGATGGCGAGCAGTTACAACAAGGCACAGCATATATAGCTCCTGGGGGATACCATATGCTCGTTGAAAATAATAGTAGGCCAACTATTAAGCTTACAAAACTTCCCCCAGTAAAAGGACACAGGCCTTCTGTTAATATGATGCTTGGTTCTTTGCATCTAATGAATACCAAGCACAAAATAATAGGTGTCATTATGACAGGGATGGGATCTGATGGACTAGATGGACTAATGGCCTTAAAAGAAAAAGAAAACATACCAATTATTGCACAAAATGAAGCAAGCTGCGTTGTATACGGAATGCCCCGGGCGGTAGTAGAGGCCGGGATTGCAAATAAGATTGTGCCATTAAACCAAATTGCTAACGAGATAATAAGATACGTAAGGGGGTAAGTTTATGGACATGAATCAATATATGCAAATGTTCATCGAAGAATCGCAAGATAACTTGCAAAGACTAAATGAAAACTTATTAAAATTGGAAAAGGATCCAGAGGATTTAGGAATATTAAATGAAATCTTTCGGATTGCGCACACCCTGAAGGGTATGTCAGGTACAATGGGATTCACTAAGATACAAAATTTAACCCATAATGCTGAAAATGTGTTATCTGAACTTAGAACGGGTGAAATTAAAGTCTCAACAGGGCTAATTGATATCCTATTTAGTAGTTTAGATGCATTGGAAAATTATGTAGATGAAATTGTTAGGACAGGTATTGAGGGTCACGAAGAGTACTCACACATTATAGTATCCTTAAACGCGATATTAGAAAGCAAGGATTCTAAGAAAGAAGATGCGCTTATAGGGCAGCCTGAGAAAGCAATAGTAGTTGCGGAAGATAAAGATAATTCCGGAGATTTTGTTCTACCAGAAGCACAACAAAATGTCGTTAGGGAAGCCCAACGCCAAGCTTTAAATGTATATAGAATAAGTATATCTTTAAGCCCTCTATGTGTGCTTAAATCAGCTAGAGCTTTTATTATATTTAGAGAGTTAGAGTCTATCGGTGAGATTATTCATGCTATTCCTTCAGTACGAGAGATAGAAGATGAAAAATTTGACACTGATTTTGAAGTGGTACTCATTACAGGAGATATAGAAGATGCTGTTAAAGAGATTTTAATGAATGTGGTTGAAGTTGATAAGGTTGAGATTAGTAGTGTTGCCGTTCCAGAAGAAAAAGTAGGTAATGTAGGCAATACTGAGAATGTAAATAATGCAGATCAAACGAATACACCGGATCATGATGATAAAGAATCTGACTCTAGCCAGGAGAGAATAAAGCCAAAAGCAGGTAAAACAGTTAGAGTAGATATAGAACGTCTAGATTCCCTCATGAACCTCGTAAGTGAATTAATTATTGTTAAAACGCAATTGGAAGGTATAGGCTCTTCAGAAACAGAAGACGTAAGCTATGGAGAATCTGTTGAATATTTAGAAAGAGTCACAACTAGTTTACATGATGCTGTCATGAAAGTGCGAATGGTACCAGTAGAAATTGTATTTAATCGTTTTCCACGCATGATAAGAGATGTTTCGCGAAAATTAAACAAAGAGATAGAACTTGTTATGTCAGGAGAAGAAACTGAGCTCGACAGAACGGTCATTGATGAAATCGGAGACCCATTAATCCATTTACTTAGAAATGCTGCTGATCATGGATTAGAAACAACAGAAGAAAGACTTAAACTTGGAAAGCCTAGAAAAGGTACAGTGGATCTAAAGGCATATCAAGATGGTAATAACGTTGTCATTGAAGTAAACGATGATGGGGCAGGAATTGATGTTAAAAAAATACGAAAAGCTGCTATAACAAAAGGCGTTATTAGCAAAGAAGTAGCTGCTAATATGTCTGATCAAGAGATAATAGAGCTTCTTTTTGCACCAAGCTTTACAACTTCTGAAGAGATTACAGATGTTTCAGGTAGAGGCGTTGGACTAGATGTCGTAAAGAGTAAAATAGCTGTTTTAGGTGGAAATATAGAGGTTAAAACTGAAATGGGTAAAGGCAGTAAATTTATTGTACGTTTACCACTTACACTAGCTATTATTCAAGCATTAATGGTTCAGTTAGGGGAAGAAAAATATGCAATCCCACTTAGTAACATACAAAATATTGAAGACATTAAAGTTTCGGATATTCAGTATGTGCAAAAGCAAGAAATAATTTTACTCAGGAATGAAGTCATTCCTATTATACGTTTACACAAATTATTAGGTGTAGAAAACCAAGAAGAAAAAGAGACAATTATGGTTGTTATTGTTAAAAAAGGAGACAAACAAGTTGGATTTGTTATTGATGCTTTAATAGGACAACAGGAAATTGTTATTAAATCATTAGGTAAATACTTAAGTGGCATTAAAATGATTGCAGGTGCAACTATTCTTGGTAACGGTGAGGTTGCATTAATTCTTGATATTAATACATTAATATAATGATTTAGATAGGAGGGGAAAATCGTGGATATAGAAAGCGCCGTAAAACAATATGTTATACTACAGTTAGGTGAGGAGTCTTATGGGGTCGATATACAATCTGTCCAAGGGATTGAAAAGATTAAGAAAACTGCCCGCGTGCCCAAAGCAACGGAGTGTATTGAAGGTGTCATGAATCTAAGGGGAGAAATTATTCCAGTTATGAGCCTAAGAAAAAGATTTGATATAGGTCATAAAGAGTATGATGATCATACAAGAATTATCATTGTAAGAATAGAAGATTCTCAAGTAGGCTTGATTGTGGACGAGGTAAAAGAAGTTTTAGAACTACACGAAGAAGAAATAGAAAATATACAAGTGATAGACCGTAAGGTTGATATAGATTATATTTCAGGTGTAGGAAAAATAAAGGGTGGCACCTTAGTCGTTACCCTACTTAACTTAAAAACTCTTATTGAAGAAACTCTTTTATAAGAGTTGCTATACAAATTTAAAAATAGGGAATGATATTTCGTGAGCGACGTAGAGTTTAATAATTTGAGTGAAGGGCATATTGATATGCTTTCAGAAATTGGGAATATTGGTGCGGGCAATGCTAATACAGCGCTTAGTCTAATGCTAAATAAAAGAATAGATATGGATGTGCCAGTTGTTAAAATCACAAATTTTGATGAAATATCAGAGGTACTAGGAGGTGCGGAAAATCCAGTCGTTGGTATACTCATTCATGTGAGCGGAAATGTTAACGGGATGATGATTGTAGTGATTGAGCAAGCCTCAGCCCATAAGTTAGTTAATATGCTAATGAGTAAGGAAATCAATGAATTTGAGAGTTTTACACAAATGGATTTATCAGCTCTTTGTGAGATTGGAAATATATTGGCGAGTTCTTACCTATCCTCATTAGCAACAATGACAGGTCTTACGATGGAACCTTCAGTGCCTCATCTAGCAATAGATATGGCGGGGGCTATCTTGAGTGTTCCTGCAATAGAATTTGGGAAAATTGACGACCGGGTACTTCTCATTAAGACTGAATTTTTAGAGGGTGGAGAATCAGTTCTAGGGAATTATATATTACTTCCAGACCCACCATCTTTTACAAAAATTCTAACATCATTAGGTGCAACTCTATGAGTGAAGGAAAAACGATAAAAGTAGGTATGGCAGATTTAAATATAGCAAAATCCCCAGACAAGCTAATGACGTTAGGTCTAGGATCGTGTATAGGCATTGTCTTATACGATCCTGCTGTAAAAGTGGGGGGAATGGCACACATTATGTTGCCAGATAGTACCCAGATTAAAAACAATAGTAACCTAGCTAAATTTGCGGATACTGCAATCGGGGTACTTATTAACAAGATGACAGATATAGGGGCAAATAAAAGCAGACTTGTTGCCAAACTAGCAGGTGGCGCCCAAATGTTTGATTTTAAGCAAACATCTGACATAATGAGAGTAGGGTACCGGAATGATATAGCTACTAGAAAAATCCTAGAGGAGTTAAGAATTCCCATTATTGCTGATGATACAGGTGAAAACTTTGGTAGGACAATAGAATTACATACACAAACAGGGGCCTTACTGATTAAAACAATTAACCATGGTACAAAGGAAATATAAAACGACGGAGCAGGAGGGATGATAGTGTCAGATAAAGAAATAGAGAAAATGTGGCAGCAGTACGCACTTAATCAGTCGCCTGAAATTAAAGAAAAACTAATCATCCATTATGCACCGCTTGTAAAATATATTGCAGGAAGATTAAATATGTATCTTGGACAAAACGTGGAGTATGACGATTTAATAAGTTATGGGGTTTTTGGGCTTATAGATGCAATTGATAAATTTGATTTAACGAAGGAAGTTAAGTTTGAAACATATGCTTCCCTAAGAATTAGAGGATCCGTCATTGACCATATGAGAAAAATGGACTGGGTTCCCAGGTCATTAAGAAAACAGCAAAAAGATATGGAACGGGCCTATACTCAGCTTGAGCATACTTTAGGTAGACCAGCAACTGATGAAGAAATGATAGGATTTCTAGAGATAAGCCCTGAAGAATTTAATGAGCTCATTAAAAATACTAGTATTTCAACACTAACATCACTAGAGCAGCATATAGAGCAAGGTCAAAGCTCTGAAGACATCGGGAGTACTATTAAAATCGAAGAATCTCCAGAGGAGCATGTAGAACAGTTAGAAATGCAGGAAATGTTAAAGAACTCTATTAATCAGTTACCTGAAAATGAAAGAAAAGTGGTCACACTGTATTATTATGAAGAGCTGACATTAAAAGAAATAAGTGCGATTATAGGAGTTTCCGAATCTAGAATTTCACAAATACATACAAAAGGTATCAGTCGACTAAGAGGTAAGCTAAGTATAGAGGAGGGATGAAAATTGATCAGACCAATTGATGCGCAAATATTACACCCACAAACGCCAATAATTGCGGGACGTGAGCAAAGAAGCAATCATCTTCCCGTAGAACAGCAATCTCAGTTTGGGGATATTATGCAAAAAGAAGTAACACATAAAAAAGATACTGTTGTAGCACCTCAAAACCCTGAGCACTTAAAATCAAATAAAGATGGTGCTAAGCAATCAGCTCATCAAAACAAAAAAGGATCTAAGAAAAAGCAAGAAGAAAATGATGCTGAAAAAGATAAAACTAGAAATAACTCAGCAACTAAAATAGATATTAGAATTTAAATGGGGTGTATCATGGAAATGCAAGATATTTTGCCAATAACGAGTATTTCTCTTATAGTTCTTGGGTTTATAATCGTTTTAATTGGTTTTATATGGATGGCAAATGTTATGAGTAATGAAGAATCAGCAACAAACTTCTCCAACACAGAAGATATTATTGGAGAAATGAATCAGATGTTTACATATTTTACAGACAAAATTGATCATAGGAACAAAAAAGATAATCTAAAAGAAGAAAAACAAAACAATGAATTTAGTCTTGGGAACGAGCATTATGCCAAAGTATTAGAGGCTAAAAAACAAGGTAAAACACCAGATCAAATAGCTAAAGAACTAAATATAGGTAAAGGTGAGGTCAATTTAATTTTAGGTATTGATCAAATGAGGTGATATATTGAAAATTAACAAAAAGGCAATGTTAATAAGCTGGTTTATTGGTGTTGGGTTTGGACTTTTTTTTAGTGGTATTATACTGAGTATTTTAATATATACATCCAATAAAACTGATATTAATGAAACAGAGAATCAAGAACAAGTAATTGTCAATGAAGACAATAAATACAATAAAGAGACTTTAAGTGAAGAGAAAACTAACCCTAAAATAACAGAAACTGTAGAAATAAAACACATTGAGAAAATAGAAGAGCAAACAACATCTACAGAAAATAATAATGATGTGGCAGTAGAAACAATAGAATTAGAAATAAAACAATCTGCAACAGCAAAAGAAATAACTAAAATGCTAGTGGAAAACGGTGTTATTTCGGATTATGATGAGTTTATAGCCTATATTGTTTCTATGGATGCAGAGCGAAGTCTGACTCATGGTAAAAAAACATTTCCTCTACATTCAGACGTGGAAACAGTTTTTAAAATATTAAGACCTTATAAGTAAAATAACGTTGATGATTATAAAGTTATATGGTATAATGTAAAGTGGAAATAAAAACACACGTATATTGATTTTATAAGATGGTGCCAAAAAGGTATCTTATAAAAAATGAAGTATACGGAGGCAAACAAAACCAGGAGGTATATTATGAGCGTAGTTTCAATGAAACAATTATTAGAAGCAGGTGTGCATTTCGGCCACCAAACAAGAAGATGGAACCCAAAAATGGGAGAATACATCTTTACAGAAAGAAATGGTATTTATATCATAGACTTACAAAAAACATCACGTAAAATCAACGAGGCGTATGCAGTTGTTCGTCAAGCAGTTGAAGATGGTGGACAAGTGTTATTTGTAGGAACAAAAAAACAAGCACAAGACTCGGTGAAAATAGAAGCAGAGCGTAGTGGCATGTTTTATGTAAACCAAAGATGGTTAGGTGGTATGCTTACTAACTTTTCAACAATTAAAAGTCGTGTTGCAAGATTAAAAGAGTTAGAGAAAATGGATGCAGATGGTGTCTTTGAACTCTTACCTAAAAAAGAAGTTATAGAGCTTAAAAAAGAACAAGAAAAACTTGAGAGAAATCTTGGTGGCATTAAGGAAATGAAAAAACTTCCTTCACTAATTTTCATTGTAGATCCAAGAAAAGAAAGAATTGCTATTCAAGAAGCACATAAATTAGGAATTCCAATTGTTGCAATAGTAGATACTAACTGTGACCCAGATGAGATAGATTATATCATCCCAGGTAATGATGATGCGATTCGTGCAGTAAAATTAATCACATCAAAAATGGCAGATGCAATTATAGAAGTTAATCAAGGAAGACAACATGAAACTTCAGAGAAATCAAATGATGAAGAAGTAGTGGCAGAATAATATAATTAGTAAGATAACCAAAAGTAATGGAGGCAAATAATGGTAATTACAGCTAAAATGGTAAAAGAGCTACGTGAAAGAACAGGCTCCGGTATGATGGACTGTAAGAACGTTTTAAAAGAAACAGATGGAGATATTGACAAAGCAATCGATCTTTTAAGAGAAAAAGGTCTTGCTACAGCAGCTAAAAAATCAGGTCGTATTGCGGCTGAAGGATTAGTTAAAGAACTACTTAGCCCAGATTTTAAAACAGCTGCAGTTGTTGAAGTTAACTCTGAAACAGACTTTGTTGCTAAAAACGTTCAATTTATAGAGTTTGTAGATAGCGTAGGACAATTAGTTTTAGATAATGAAATTGCTACACTTGAGGAATTACAAGCATTACCATGGATTAACGATAGCTCAAAAACTGTAGCAGATGTTTTAGTAGAAATGGTTTCTACAATCGGAGAGCACCTAACAATTCGTCGTTTTGAAAGATTAACAACAAACGGTATTTTTGCATCATACACTCATGGTGGTGGTAAAATTGTTGCAGTTGTTGAAATTGAATCAGATGTTGATGTAGCAAAAAAACAAGAAGTGGGTAAAAATATCGCAATGCAAGTTGCAGCAGTAAACCCAGAGTTTATTTCTACTAATGACGTTTCAGATGAGAAGAAGGAAAGCGAAAGAGCTATCTTAATAGCACAAGCTCTTAACGAAGATCCAAACAAACCTGAAAGTATTATCGAAAAAATGGTTATTGGTCGTTTAAACAAAGAGTTAAAAGGAATGTGTTTATTAGAACAAGCATATATTAAAGACGGCGATTTAACCGTAAAGAAATATGTAACTGATGAACTTGGAAGTGAAGATGCAATTAAAAAAATACTTCGTTTTGAAACAGGAGAAGGAATTGAAAAAAGAGAAGAAAACTTTGCTGATGAAGTAGCAAGACAAATGCAATAACAATAAAAAATTAGCAAGGGGGCACTCAGTGTCCCTTTTTTCATACCATAACTAAGATTTATTTAGAATATAATATATTTATTTAATATAGAAAAAAACAGGGAAATATGATACAGTATTATCAGTGGAAGGTGAAAAACATGCATAATATGAATAGAGTTTTGGTTAAGCTAAGTGGTGAAGCACTAGCGGGTGACCAAGCAACAAATTTTGACCATGATATTATTATAGGTGTATGCAAGCAGTTAAAGCAACTTGTCGACCAAGGTATTCAAGTATGCGTGGTTATTGGTGGTGGGAACTTTTGGAGAGGCAGATCTGCAATGGATATGGACAGAACTAAAGCAGACCAAATTGGGATGTTAGCCACTATTATGAACGCTATTTATGTTTCAGATGCGTGTCGTACTATAGGCTTAGATTCTGTTGTTCAAACACCATTTTATGTAGGAAGTATGACAGAACTTTTTTCAAAAGATAGGGCCCTTTTACATATGGGGGAAGGTAAGGTTGTTTTTTTTGCAGGCGGAACAGGACATCCTTTCTTTTCAACCGATACAGGGGCTGCTTTAAGAGGATGTGAAGTAGAGGTAGATATGCTTCTTTTTGCGAAGAATATAGATGGTGTCTATAG
Source organism: Candidatus Epulonipiscium sp. (assembly GCA_012841565.1). The sequence goes on from DUUM01000053.1 coordinate 105,026, forward strand.
TGCAGATCCTAAAGAAGACCCAAATGCGCAAAAATATGAAACTATATCATGCAAAAGTGTACTAGATAATAATCTGAATGTGATAGATGCGCCTGCTGCTAGTTTGTGTATAGATCAAAAGATTCCTATTAGGGTTTTTGGTTTAAATGAAGAAAAAAGTATTATAAGAGCGGCATCTGGTGAGAATATAGGAACTTTAATTACCATATAATAAATTAAATAATTTAAGGAGGAAGTAATTATGAACGATCAATTAAATCTATATAAAGATAAAATGGGGAAAGCAATTGAGGCATTACAAGAAGAATTTAACACAATTAGGGCAGGACGTGCAAACCCTAATGTCCTTAACAAACTAAGCATTGACTACTACGGAGCACAAACGCCTCTTGCACAAGTAGGTAATATCACCGTGCCTGAAGCACGTATTTTACAAATTCAACCTTGGGATGCATCTGCCCTCAAGGCAATAGAAAAAACAATCAATGAATCTGATTTAGGAATAAACCCTTCTAATGATGGTAAGGTAATTAGACTTATTTTTCCAGAACTGACAGAAGAAAGACGTAAAGATCTTACAAAAGATGTAAAGAAAAAAGGGGAAACAGCAAAAGTTGCCATTAGAAATATTCGACGTGAAGCAATTGATTTTTTCAAAAAATTAGAAGCTGACAAAGAAATCTCAGAAGATATTCTAAAAGATTTAGAAGTTCAAGTGCAAGATTTAACGGATAAATATGTGGATATGATTGATAAGAATGTTGAGATTAAAAGCAAGGATGTTCTGTCCGTATAATGGTTAAAAATCAAACCCAGTAACACAACAAACCCCTCAGAACAGAGGGGTTTGCTTGCTTAATAACAGTATGATTTGGAGGTATTTATGAACCTAGAAAACTTGCCTGAGCATGTTGCAATTATAATGGATGGGAATGGAAGATGGGCTAAAAGTCATAATAGAGCCCGTGATTTTGGCCATCAAAGAGGAGCCAAAGTATTAGAGAAAATATCCCTTTATGCAAATAAAATTGGTATTACATATATGACTGTGTATGCTTTTTCAACAGAAAATTGGAATAGACCAAAAGATGAAGTAAATGGCTTAATGGATTTACTGCGACGTTATTTAAAAGGTCATATTAAAGATTCCAGTAAAAACAATCTAAAAATGTATATTATAGGAGATACTAAAGAGTTACCAGAAGATATTCAAGTGCTCATCACAAAGCTAGAAAATATAACAAAAGATAAAGATGGCATGATCTTAAATATAGCCCTTAATTATGGGGGTAGAGATGAAATAATGCGAGGGATTCGTAAGTTGTTAGTAGATGTCAAAAGTGAAAGAATAAATGGTTCCCAAATAAATGAAGAAGTGTTTGCTAAATATTTGGACACGGCTCATATCCCGGACCCTGATTTACTTATTCGTACAAGCGGGGAGCAGCGTCTTAGTAACTTTTTGACTTGGCAAAGTGCTTATAGTGAGTTTTACTTTGCAGATTGCTTATGGCCTGATTTTAGTGAAAAAGAGTTTGAAAAGGCTCTAGAAGTTTATAAGAGTAGAGAAAGACGCTTTGGAACGATATAGTAATATAAGGAGGAAGGGATTTGCTTACAAGAATAATAACAGCACTTATTGGTATTCCGGTATTATTATTTATAATTATTAGTGGTGGATGGGTTTTGAGATTTACAATTATTGCTATCGTTATTATAGGATTTTATGAATTTTGTAATGCGGTATCTAAGCAATATAATCCAATGCGTCCTTTAGGTTTTGCATCCGTAGTAATGATTGCAAATGGGTCATTATATGCTCATGAACCTTTTGAGGTGTTTTTAGCTGTACTTATAATATTCGTTCTTATAGTAGTGGTTATAACATACCCTAAACACACGATTGTTGATGCAAGCATTACGGTTTTTGGGGTACTTTATCTTGGCTTCTTATTCCCATTTGTCTCTCTTGTTAGGGAAATGGCCATGGGAGAATTTTTTGTGTGGTTAATATTTATCAGTGCATGGGGAACAGATACCTTTGCCTATTTTACAGGATATTTTCTTGGTAAAAACAAACTAGCGCCTGTCCTGAGTCCTAAAAAAACCATAGAAGGGGCAATCGGTGGTATTATTGGCGCTGCATTGCTAGGCTTTGCATACACGTGGGTATATGGAACATACTATAATACTGGTATTATGCCCTATTTATGGGGGGTTCCGCTTATTGTAGCAGTGGGATCAGTTGTGGCTCAGTTTGGAGACTTATCTGCATCCACCATTAAAAGATATTTAGATGTTAAAGACTTTGGTCATATATTACCTGGACATGGTGGGATTTTAGATCGTTTTGATAGTGTGCTGTTTACAGCGCCATTTATTTATATTGCATTATATTTTATATTTTAAAATGAAGGGGGTATGTCATGGCAAAGATAATATCTATATTAGGCTCTACAGGTTCGGTTGGAACTCAGACATTAGAGGTTGTTTCAAACATGGGAAACATATCTGTAAGAGGGCTGACAACAAACGTAAATATTGATTTATTAGAAAAACAAATTAATATATTTAAGCCTATTAAGGTAGCCGTTATGAACGAACCTAAAGCTATAGAGTTACAGAAACGTCTAAGAAGTAAAGGGATAGAAGTTGAAGTGTTATCAGGTATAGAAGGATTAACCCAAATAGCAACGTTACCTGAAGTGGATACAGTTGTTACTTCAGTTGTTGGCATGATAGGCCTTATTCCTACTATTAGGGCAATAGAAAGCGGAAAAGATATTGCACTTGCAAATAAAGAAACATTAGTAACGGCGGGGCAAATTGTAATGGAAAAAGCTAAGGAAAAGGGTGTTGCTATTTACCCAGTAGACAGTGAGCACTCAGCTATATTTCAATGTTTAAGAGGAAATGAAAATGAACCCATACATCGCATTATTTTAACGGCTTCAGGTGGGCCATTTAGGTCAAAATCTATAGAAGATTTACATCATGTGACGGTTGAAGATGCCCTAAAGCATCCTAACTGGGATATGGGTAAGAAAATTAGTATTGACTCAGCGACCATGATGAATAAAGGACTTGAAGTTATAGAGGCAAAGTGGTTATTTAATGTGGCGTTAGAACAAATAGATGTCATTGTACATCCACAAAGCATTATTCATTCAATGGTAGAGTTTGAAGATACGACTATTATGGCACAATTAAGTAGTCCTGATATGAAAGGGCCAATACAATATGCCCTTAATTATCCAGACAGAAAGGTTAGTAATATAGAAAGAGTGAATTTTACGACTTATAACGCCTTAACCTTTGAAGAGCCAGATCATATAAAATTCCCTTGTTTAGAATATGCTTTTAAGGCAATGAAAATTGGAGGCACCATGCCTGCGGTATTGAATGCTGCTAATGAAATAGCGGTAGAAGCTTTTTTAAACCGAGCAATTTCATTTATGGATATTCCTAAATTAATTCATGATACCATGGAGGCGCACATATGTATAAACAAGCCCTCATTAACTCAAATATTAGAATCTGATCAGTGGGCAAGAGAATTTTCAAGAGAGAAGGTTGATGCATGGAAGTAATGTCAATGGTAATAAAGATAGCTATTGTACTGCTGGTATTTACGGTTATCGTAACCGCTCATGAGTTTGGGCACTTTATTATGGCAAAACGAAGTGGCGTTTTGGTGAAAGAATTTGCAATAGGAATGGGTCCCAAAATAATAAGTAAGCAATGGGGAGAGACTGCCTATTCACTTAGGATTTTGCCTATTGGTGGGTATTGTATGATGCAAGAAGAAGTAGGGGACTCTGAGGATTTAAGATCATTAAGCTCAAAAAGTGTCGGTCAAAGGCTATCTATTTTATTTGCAGGTCCAGTAATGAACTTTTTGCTTGCATTTGTATTAATGTTTATCATTGTAATGGCTCAGGGGCAGGCATCTAATGTTATAGGAGAAATGAACCCTGGCTTCCCTGCTGAACAAGCAGGTATGCAGATAGAAGATAAAATTATTATGGTAAATGGAATTAAGACAAAAAACATGCACGATATCACCAAAGCATTAAGTACTATAGAAAATAACATAGTTGAATTTAAGATTAACCGAGGTGGGGAAGAAATAGGCATAACCCTAGAACGCCAATATAGTGAAGCTAATGAAAGATACTTAGTAGGCTTTACACCAACCTATGTAAAGGGAAATATCATTAATGGCATACAAAATGGGTTTGTGCAAACAATAAACCTACTTAAGATGACAATAGATGGCTTTGTTATGCTGCTTACAGGGCAGATGGGCGTTGATGAACTGGCAGGGCCTGTTGGTGTCATTACCGCAGGGGTACAGGTTTGGGATGCAGGGATTAAAGAAAGTGTTTGGTTTGCAGTTCAACAAATGTTTTTCTTGGGAGCCTTGATTTCTGTTAATCTAGGAGTTTTTAATCTATTTCCATTTCCAGCACTTGATGGAGGAAGAATACTTTTCACCACTATTGAGGGTGTTAGAGGCAAACCAGTAGACCCTAAAATCGAAGGATTTTTTCATGTGCTTGGATTTGTTTTAATCATGGGACTCATGGTATTTGTCATGTACAATGATATCGCAAGAGGGATAGGAAAGCAGTGACCAAGATAGCTGTAGCTAGGATAGGAGTTATATTATGAGCATTAGATTTGAAAGAAGAGATACAAAGGGTGTAATGGTGGGAGATATAATGATTGGCTCTAAGGCGCCAATCATTATTCAATCTATGACGAATACAGATACTAAAAATATAGAACAAACGGTAGCTCAAATAAATGCCCTAACAAAGGCAGGATGCGAAATCGTACGTGTAACTGTTCCAGATATGCCGTCGGCAATGGCGATTTCAAAAATTAAAGAGCAGATTAGTATTCCCTTAGTAGCAGATATACATTTTGACTACCGTTTAGCCTTAGCATCAATTGAAAATGGGATTGATAAGCTTAGAATTAATCCAGGAAATATTGGTGATACGTCTAGAGTTAAAGAAGTTGTAAATGCAGCTAAGGAAAAAGGTATCCCGATACGAATTGGTGTTAATGGTGGCTCTTTAGAAAAAGAGCTCCTAGCTAAATATGGGGGTGTGACACCTGAAGCGCTAGTAGAGAGTGCTTCGAGGCATGTTGACATATTAGAAAAACTAGATTTTCAAGACATTATCGTCTCCATGAAAGCATCTAATGTCCCGCTTTGCACAAAAGCATACGAACTTTTTTCTGAAAAATATAATTATCCTGTACATGTTGGTATAACAGAAGCGGGTACCTTATATGGCGGAACGATTAAATCTGCAGTTGGCCTTGGGGCTATTTTATCACAAGGCATAGGAGATACCATTCGTGTTTCTTTAACAACGGACCCAGTAGAAGAAATTAAGTGCGCAAGACAGATTTTACAAGCATTAGGCATACGAACTTTTGGGGTGGAGATTATCTCTTGTCCTACTTGTGGTAGAACCAAAGTGGATCTAATTCCTTTAGCTGAGCAAGTAGAGCGTCTAACAGCTCACATTGAGAAGCATATTACAATTGCTGTAATGGGCTGCGCAGTTAATGGCCCGGGTGAAGCAAGAGAAGCAGATATTGGGATTGCTGGGGGTAATGGGGTTGGTCTCATTTTTAAAAAAGGTGAAATCATTAAAAAAGTAAAAGAAGAGGAATTATTAGATGAACTTATGAAAGAGATATATAAACTAGTTTAGATAAAGGAGGATTTTAATGATTTTAAAAAACGAAGCTGTATCTTTTGCATCTGTATTTCAAAACCTAGAATTAGGAAAAGAATTACAAGAAATATTTGAAAATACAACTGTTAGTAATATAAAAATCCTCAAACATAACCAAGAGATGGAAATAGTCTTAGAAAATGAAAGAGAAATTAAAAAAAATCTTATTAAGTTATTAGAAAAAGAAATTTGTCGTTTAATTCCAGGGATAGAAAAATCAAAAGTTACCTTAATACTTCCAAAGGTGGGTGTGGAATCACTAACTTCTGAAGAAATACATGGAAAAATTAAAGCAGCTTGGCATAAAATTTTGGAGAAGACCTCGCAGAGTAGTCCTCTAGCTTCTTCTATATTAAGTGAATGTGACTGGGAGCTCAAAGATAATGATTTAATTATTAATATTACTAAATCATACTGTTTTTATATTAAAAAGAGAAATTTCAAACCCCTTATTGAAAAAGCTATTCAAGATATAACACATTTAAAACTTAACGTAAACTGGCGTGAGCAGTCTGAGCTAATTGAAAATCAATCTGAGAAATTATTAGAAGAAGCAATTGAAAATACCTTAGCGTTATCATGTAATAGGCCTCAGGTTGTCAACACGGAAGGTAAGCCAATTGTACCCCAGGTTATTGGAAAGCCAATTAAAGATGATGTTATGTCTATATCCTCCATTAATGATGATGTTACACAAGGTGTTATTGAGGGACAAATAATAGCTGTGGAAGCCAGAGAGATTAAAAATAATAAATATATTGTTACTTTTGATATAACAGATCTTACCAATTCACTGACAGTAAAGTTTTTTATTAAAAAAGATGTTTTTGAAAATGAAGTGAAAAGCCGTATTCAAAAAGGAAGTTGCTTCCGTATACGTGGCAAGGTGGAGTTTGATACCTATATGCGTGAGCGGGTTATTATGGCCAGGGATATCGTACAAATTGGTGACTTTAAGAAAAGACGGGAAGATAACGAATCTGTTAAGCGAGTAGAATTACATCTTCATACTCAAATGAGTCGGATGGATGCCACTCACTCTGTAAAGGACCTTGTAGCCCAAGCGGCTAAGTGGGGGCACAAAGCTATAGCGATTACAGATCACGGCGTTGTACAGGCATTTCCTGACGCTGCGGCTGCAAGTAAGAAACTCGGCATCAAAATCTTATACGGCGTAGAAGCATATGTAGTTGATGATCTAGGAGCCGTGGTACAAAGTCCTAAAGAGCAAACTCTCCAAGATACATTTGTTGTATTTGATATTGAAACCACAGGACTCAAACCAGGTGCCAACAAAATCACAGAAATTGGTGCCGTAAAGATGAAGAATGGGGAAGTGATAGAAGAGTTTCAGTCCTTTGTAAATCCAGGCGTTAGTATTCCAGAAAAGATAGTCAAACTTACAGGAATTACTGATCAGATGGTAAAAGGGGCGCCATCAGTCGAGAAGGTGTTGCCGGAATTCTTAAATTTTATAGGTGACTCGTGCCTAGTCGCTCATAACTCAGGGTTTGACATGGGTTTTATACGTTACTTTGCAGATGAGATGGGGATTGTCATTTATAATAGTGTCATTGATACGCTAGGATTATCCCGTACATTACTTCCTCATTTGCGCCGGCACCGGTTAAATCTTATTGCTGAGGATTTAGGTATAACACTTGAAAATCATCATAGAGCAGTGGATGATGCAAGAGCAACGGCAGAAATTTTTCAAATATTTGTAGAGATGCTGACAGAAAAAGGTATTGTTTATATAAAAACAATTAACAGTTTTGTAAGTGGTAAAATTGATGCTAAGCAACTAAAGCCTTATCATGGCATCATTATAGCCAAAACACAGCAAGGCCTTAAAAACTTATATCAGTTAATCACCAAATCACATATTGATTACTTTTTTAGAACCCCTAGAATACCTAAGAGCGAAATTTTAAACCATAGGGAAGGTCTCATTCTTGGAACTGCATGTGAAGCGGGGGAATTGTACCAAGCAATTCTACAAAATAACCCTGAAGATACCATAGAACAAATTGTAAACTTTTATGATTACCTAGAAATCCAACCACTCAAAAACAATCAATTTATGATTGATAAGGGAATTGTAGAATCAGAGCAAAACTTAGTCAATATAAATAAAAAGATTGTTCAATTAGGTGAAAAATATAATAAATTAGTTGTAGGAACATGTGATACACATTTTTTGGATCCTGAAGATGAGATATTTAGAAAAATCATTATGAAGGGTCAAGGGTTTGATGATGCAGATAATCAACCACCTTTGTATTTAAGAACCACAAAAGAGATGTTAGAAGAGTTTTCTTATTTAGGCAAAGATAAAGCTTATGAAATTGTTGTAACCAATACCAACAAGATTGCAGATTCTACGGATCATATTATACCTGTTCCAGAAGCAACATTTCCGCCTAAACTTGAGGGCTCAGAGGATGAATTAATAAGCATTACATATAATAAAGCAAAGGAAATATATGGGGAAGTACTACCGGAAACCGTCCAAGAACGTTTAGACCGGGAAATCAACTCGATTGTTAAAAATGGCTTTGCGGTATTATATATTATTTCACAAAAACTTGTATGGAAATCACTAGAAGACGGGTATTTAGTAGGGTCTAGAGGATCGGTAGGATCTTCTTTTGCAGCTACAATGGCTGGTATCACAGAGGTTAATCCATTACCACCCCATTATATTTGCCCCAATAAAGACTGTAAATACTCAGACTTTAACTCAGAAGTTGTTGTTTCTTTTGCAGGGACATCAGGATGTGATATGCCAGATAAAAAATGTCCTAAATGTGAAACGCAGCTCGTTAAAGAAGGTCATGACATACCATTTGAAACTTTTTTAGGGTTCGATGGGGATAAAGAGCCTGATATCGATCTTAACTTTTCAGGGGAATATCAAGCCCGTGCTCATGCCTATACAGAAGAACTATTTGGAAGCTCTCATGTATTTAAGGCTGGGACTATAGGGACCCTTGCAGATAAGACTGCTTATGGTTTCGTTCAAAAGTATTTAGATGAGAAAGATATAATAGCATCAAGAGCAGAAACCACAAGGCTAATACAAGGCTGCGTTGGTATTAAGAGAACAACAGGGCAGCACCCTGGAGGGCTGATTGTTGTTCCAATAGACAATGATATTCATAATTTTTGTCCCTTACAAAGACCGGCCAACGATATGAAAACAACCATAACGACCACTCATTTTGATTATCATTCTATTAGTGAGTGTTTACTGAAATTAGATATATTAGGCCACGATGATCCAACGATTATTCGTATGCTAGAGGACCTAACGGGCATTGATGCTACAACCGTTCCACTAGATGATAAACAAACAATGTCATTGTTTACATCTACAAAAGCTTTAGGGATTGAGCCAGAGGATATTAATAGTAAAGTAGCATCCCTAGCAGTCCCTGAGTTTGGAACTAAATTTGTAAGACAAATGTTAGTAGATACAAAGCCCACTACTTTTTCAGAACTAATTAGAATTTCAGGACTTTCTCATGGGACGGATGTATGGCTTAATAATGCTCAAAACTTAGTTAGGGCAGGAACAGCTACTCTTTCAGAGGTTATTTCAACAAGGGACGATATTATGGTATATTTAATTATCCAAGGTGTTGATAAAAAAGAGGCTTTTAAAATTATGGAATCTGTGCGTAAAGGTAAAGGCCTCTCAGATGAACAAGAAGAAGCTATGATAGATGCGGGAGTTCCTAATTGGTACATTGACTCATGTAAGAAAATAAAGTATATGTTTCCAAAAGCTCACGCCGCAGCCTATGTCATGATGGCATTTAGAATAGCCTATTTTAAGGTGCATCACCCAGAGTGTTTTTATGCCACTTATTTTTCAATACGAGCCAGAGGGAAATTTGATTATAGTTTAATGTGTAAAGGGAAAGAAAAAGTACAATTAGAGATAGAGAATTTAGAAAATGCACAAAAATTAACAGCTACAGAAAAGGATACCCTAACGGTTCTTGAAGTTGTAAGGGAAATGTATGCAAGAGGTATTCAGTTTATTGATATGGATTTATATGAATCTGATGCTAGAAAGTTTTTAGTAAAACCAGATGGGATACTCCCGCCTTTTAACACATTGCAAGGTCTAGGGGACACAGTTGCAGATAATATTCTAATTGCAAGAGATGAGGGGGAATTCCTTTCTCTAGAAGAATTTAGAGCCAGAACTAAAGCAAGTAAAACAACTGTGGAACTGATGAAGGCGAACAATATGTTACAAGGAATTCAAGAAACGAACCAACTCAGTTTCTTCTAAATTATATTAAACTTGCATTTTTGTCGAAAAAGTATTATAATTTATGCAAGAATATATACGTGGGAGAAGAGTGGGTACATACCCACTCTTTCTATTTGTCTAAGGGTATTGGCAAAGCTAAAAAGTTAATAACTAGAAATGTATATACAAAAATCATAGTGGTAAACTAAAGATAAAAGGAAGGATGAGATTATGAGCAAAAAAAGTATAGAATCTACCGTAACCAAGTATTTAGAACCAATTGCCATAGAATTTAAATATGAGATAGTGGATGTGGAATATATCAAGGAAGGGGCAACATGGTATCTTCGTGTTTATATTGATAAGCCAGGTGGCATAACAGTTGATGACTGTGAGAAAGTTAGCAGGCCATTAGGAGAACTATTAGATGAAAAAGATCCAATTCAAGAGGCATATATATTAGAAGTAAGTTCACCAGGACTTGATAGGCCGCTAAAAAAAGAAGCTGATTTTAACCGTTCTATAGGAAAGATAATTGATATTAAGCTATTCAAATCACTCAATAACCAAAAAGAATTCCAAGGAGAATTGCATGATTTCAAAGATGAAATAGTCACTATCGTTACAGAAGAAGACGAGACACTATCATTTAATCTTAAAGACATCGCAATTGTAAGACTTGCAATTATATTTTAAAACAACATGATAATAACAATACAATTGTTATTTACAAACAGGGAGGATCAAGGATGAATAACGAATTCATCAATGCACTAGAACAAATTTTAAAAGACAAAGGGATCGATAAAGAAATATTATTTGAGGCCATTGAATCATCACTCGTAACAGCATGTAGAAAAGATTTTAGCCCTTCCCAAAACGTTATGGCTAAAATAGATAGAAAAACTGGAAAAGTAAAAGTTTTTGCTCAAAAAGAAGTGGTGGAAGATGACCTTTTAGAAAGTGAATCAGGCCAAGTTAGATTATCAGATGCAATGGGGATAAATCCTGCGCACAAGGTCGGAGACATTGCAAGTGTAGATGTAACACCAAAAAATTTTGGTAGAATAGCTGCCCAAAACGCTAAACAAGTTGTCACACAAAGAATAAGAGAAGCGGGTAGGGAAATGATTTACAAAGAATATGTTGCGAAAGAGCAAGATATAATAAGTGGGTTAATTCTTCGTACAGAAAAAAAGATGGTTGTTGTAGAGTTAGAAAAAACAGAAGCAGCTCTTATGCAAAGTGATCAGATTATAGGAGAAGAATATAACCACGGTCAAAGAATGACATTTTATATTATGGAAGTAAAACAAGCTAGCAAAGGAAGTAAAGGACCTCAAGTAATCGTCTCACGTAACCATCCAGAGCTTGTAAAAAGACTTTTTGAACATGAAGTTACAGAAGTTTCAGAAGGTATTGTAGAAATTAAAAGTATTGCCCGTGAAGCAGGATCTAGAACCAAAATAGCTGTACATTCTAACGAAGAAGATGTTGACCCAGTTGGCGCCTGTGTGGGGCAAAATGGGCAAAGGGTTAATATTATCGTTGATGAATTAGGCGGAGAAAAAATTGATATTATTAAGTGGAATGAGGACCCAAAAGTATTTATTGCAGCAGCACTGAGTCCCTCTAAAGTAATAGATGTTGTGTTGAATGTAGAAGAACATAATGCCACAGTAATTGTTCCGGATTATCAGCTTTCTCTTGCGATTGGAAAAGAAGGACAAAATGCAAGACTCGCAGCTAAGCTAACAAATTGGAGAATTGACATAAAAAGCGAAGCAAGCATAAGCCCTGGAGATTCTGTAGAAGCCTAAAGCCATGTATAAGGGAGTGATATAATGCTAAAACCAAGAAAACTACCCCTACGCAAATGTACTGGTTGCCAAGAGATGAAGGATAAACGGGAAATGATCAGGGTAGTAAAAGATACAACTGGAGCAATCAATCTTGATTTTACTGGAAAAAAGTCAGGCAGAGGAGCCTACGTGTGTCCTAGGCTTGAATGCCTTGAAAAGGCAGAAAAATCTAGAGGGTTAGAGCGCTCATTTAAAATGGGTATTTCAAAAGAAATATATGAGTCACTAAGAAATGAGTTAACCAAGAATGGATAAAAAAATATATGGGCTTATTGGCATATGCCAGAAAGCAGGTAAGCTTGCATCGGGAGAACTAGCTTGTGAGCTAGCAGTAAAAAAAAATGAAGCATATTTAGTTATTTTGGCACAGGACGCATCAAAAAATACAAATAAAAAGTTCAATGACAAGTGTACGTACCGAAAAGTTCCATTAATTAAATATGGAACAAAAGAATCACTTGGGAATGCAATTGGCAAAGTTGCAAGAGCATCTATAGCTGTAACAGATGAAAAGTTGGCTGAAAAAATTGCAGAGTTGATCAAGCAAAGCACGCAGTAAATGGAGGTGGCTTAATGTCAAAAGTAAGAGTATATGAGTTAGCAAAACAATTAGAAATAAGTAGTAAAGAAGTTATCGAAAAGCTAAAAAGTTATGATGTCAATGTACATAGTCACATGAGTACATTGGAAGCAGAACAAGCAGATCTTATTATTAAACATTATAGCAAAGATCAAGTAACAAACAATAAAATAAGCAAGGACGAACCTAAAAACATGACAAATAAAACAAATGTAACACCCAAGACTCAGATAGAAGAACCAATAGAAGAAGTAATAGAAGAAGTAATAGAAGAAGAGTTGGTAGAGGAAATAGAAGATGAAGAAGACTTCGTTGTAGTAGAAATTCCAGCTTCAATTGCAGTTAAAGATTTAGCTGAAAAATTAAGTACCACAGCTGTCGTATTAATTACGTCCCTCATGGACAAGGGTATTATGGCTACTATCAATCAAGAAATCGACTTTGAAACAGCATCTATTTTAGCAGGAGAGTTAGATATCCTATTAGAGCTAGAAGAAACTGTAGACTTATTAGAAGAAATTTTTACCCAAGAGCCAGAGAAAGAAGAAGATTTAGTATCCAGGCCTCCTGTTGTTGTTGTCATGGGTCACGTTGATCATGGTAAAACATCATTATTAGATGCTCTTCGTTCTAGTAAAGTAACAGAAAAAGAAGCTGGAGGAATTACGCAGCATATTGGTGCGTCTACAATTCCAGTAGGGGATCAAATAGTAACTTTCTTAGATACACCAGGGCATGAGGCTTTTACAGCAATGAGAATGAGGGGGGCACAAGTTACAGATATTGCAATTTTAGTTGTTGCATCTGATGACGGTGTTATGCCTCAAACGGTAGAAGCAATTAACCATGCCAAAGCAGCAGGTATACAAATCATTGTAGCTATTAACAAAATGGATAAGGCAAGTGCAAATCCTGATCGTGTAAAACAAGAACTTGCAGATCATGGACTTCTTGTGGAAGAATGGGGTGGAGAAACAATCTGTGTACCAGTATCTGCCTTAACAGGAGATGGTCTTGATACTTTGCTTGAGATGATTTTACTTGTTGCAGAAATGAATGAGTATAAAGCTAATCCAAATAAAAAAGCTAGAGGAACAATTATTGAATCTGAGTTAGACAAAGGACGCGGGCCAGTAGCGACTGTACTTGTACAAGAAGGAACCTTAAAAGTAGGAGATCCGATTGTTGCAGGACTTGCATATGGACGAATTCGTGCCATGATTGATGATAAAGGGAAATCAGTTAAAAAAGCAACACCATCAATGCCAGTAGAAGTTTTAGGTCTTTCAGAAGTACCAATTGCTGGCGATATGTTCTACGTTGCTGCAAGTGATAAGCAAGCAAGACAAGTGGCTGAAAAGGTCAAAGCGCAAGGTAGAAACCAGCTGATGGTTCAAACACCTAGCAAAGTATCCCTAGATGATCTTTTTACCCAAATACAAGCAGGTAAAGTAAAAGATCTTAATATTATCGTAAAAGCAGACGTTCAAGGATCAGTAGAAGCAGTACGCCAAAGTTTAGAAAAATTATCTAATGAGGAAGTTCGTATTAGAATAATCCACGGCGGTGTAGGTGCGGTTACAGAATCTGATGTTATTTTAGCATCAGCATCTAATGCAATTATTATAGGATTTAATGTAAGACCAGACTCAGGTGCAAGATCAGTTGCAGACCATGAGGAAGTTGACGTTCGTCTCTATAGAGTTATATATAATGCAATAGAAGATATTGAAGCTGCCATGAAGGGTATGCTAGATCCGGAATACAAAGAAAAAGTAATAGGACATGTAGAAGTACGTCAAACTTTTAAAATATCAAGTATGGGTACCATTGCAGGATCACATGTAATTGATGGTAAGATAACCCGTCATTCACAAGTTAGAATTGTTAGAGATGGTATTGTTGTATACGAAGGAAATTTAACGTCCTTAAAGCGTTTTAAAGACGATGCAAAAGAAGTAAATACAGGTTATGAGTGTGGATTAATGTTCGAAAGATTTAATGACGTTAAAGAAGGCGACGTTGTTGAAGCATTTATAATGGAAGAAATTCCAAGATAGGTAAGGTGAAAAAATGGCAACACAAAGAATGATTCGGATTAACGAAGAAATGAAAAAAGAAATATCTGCAACAATTAATAGAGGAATAAAAGATCCGAGGGTTCAAGATGTTCTTATTTCAATTGTTGAAGTTGATGCTACGAATGACCTTAAAACTGCTAAAGTATATGTGAGTATACTTGCAGAAGATGAAAAAAGAGAAGATGTTATGAAAGGTTTAAAGGCAGCAGGAGGATATATTAGGCGAGAAATTGCGCGTAAAATAAACCTAAGAAACACACCTGAATTGTTATTTGAACTAGATAACTCTATTGAGTATAGCGCTAAAATGTTTAAAAAAATTGACGAAGTTTTAAGAGAGAGTGAGCAATAAGAATGGATTTATTTAAAGATTTAATTAAACACATTCAAGATGCCTCATATATTTTAATTGCAGGACATGTAAGCCCGGATGGAGATGCCATTGGGGCTTGCACCGCAATGGGGCTTATTTTAGAGCAAATGGGTAAAGAATATTCTATTTTACTTGAAAAATCTGATGAAAGATATAGCTATTTATTAGATCATGTTCATGTTATACAAGAGATTCCTGAAAGGGACTGTGATTTATTTATTGCTTTAGATTGTGGCGATCTAGACAGACTAGGCGATTTTAAATCTGCTCATGATAATGCACCTATTTCATGGAACATAGATCATCATATTAGTAATACGGGCTATAGCAAATATAACCACGTTGATACAAAAGCTTCATCGGCAAGCGAAATAGTATTTAATATTTATAAAGCGTCAGAAGTTAAACTAAATACTCAGATTGCTGAGGCCATCTATACAGGAATTGTCTACGATACAGCGGCATTTAAGCATAGTAACACCACGCCTAAGACATTTGCAGTTGCTTCGGAGTTGTTAAAACAGCCATTTGACTTTTCAAGTATTATACAAAAGATGTTTTACGAACAATCCTTGTTGTCTATGCAATTACAGGGAGCAGCTATAAGAAATATGGAGAGCTATTATAATAATGCACTGATGGTATCAACACTGTCCCTAGAAGAAATTCATAGCTATAGTGATGAGACAAATGGTACTGGTGGAATTGTAAATGTCCTTAAAAACATTAAAGATAGCAAAGTAGCCCTTTTTTTATACGAAAAATCAGAAGGTGTTATAAAAGTAAGCATGAGATCGGAAGATCCTTATGATATTTGTGAGATAGCCAAACAATTTGGTGGTGGTGGTCATAAAAAAGCTGCTGGGGCCACATTGAACTCAACTCTTGAAGAGGCTAAGGAACAAATTATCCCTTTACTCATGGCACTTTTTAAGTAAGGAGCAATTAATAATGAACGGTATTATTAATATTTATAAAGAACTTGGGTATACATCTCACGATGTAGTCGCTAAAGCCCGTGGTATCCTCAAGGTGAAGAGAATAGGTCACACAGGGACCTTAGACCCTCAAGCAGAAGGAGTCCTTCCTATCTGTGTTGGAGTGGCTACTAAGGCGGCGGACCTTTTAACCAATAAAGATAAAAGATACGTTGCCACCGTTGCCCTAGGGGCAACAACGACAACGGAAGATGCAACTGGAGAAATATTAGAAGAAAAACCAGTAGATGTTACAAAAGAACAAATTCAAAAAGCTGTAGATTCGTTTGTAGGGTCATATATGCAAACACCTCCTATGTATTCTGCTCTTAAAGTTAATGGTAAAAAATTGTATGAGCTGGCAAGAGAAGGTATCGTTATTGACCGTAAATCTAGAGAAATAATGATTTACGAATGCAATATAATAGAATATATTTCGCCTAGTGAATTTGTTATTGATGTAAAATGTTCTAAAGGAACCTATATTCGTACATTATGCAAAGATATAGGGGAAGCCCTTGGTACTGGTGCACATATGAAAACCTTAATAAGAACACAAGTAGGGAATTTTAATGTTGCAAATAGTATTAAATTATCAGAGCTAGAAAAACTAAGAGACGATGATCAGATTGAATCCTGTTTAATTCAAACAGATCAACTCTTTTTAGAATTACCAAAGTTACAGGTAAAACCGAGTGGAAATAAATACTTATATAATGGGAATCAACTACAAGAAGATTTAATTATAGAAGAAGTCCACATAAAACTTCATAATAGAGTTAGAATATATGACTTTGAAAATGTATTTATAGGAATTTACAAAATTAAACAAATAGAATCCAATATCTATTTTACCCCAGAAAAGATATTTTTATCCCGTGGTATATAATAGGATTGTATAGTGGGAGTCTACAATATGAAACATATATATGGTGTAAAAAATATAAAATTATTAGAACGAAGCATCGTGATACTAGGCAATTTTGATGGTATACACATCGGTCACCAAAAGCTTTGTGAAATGGCTAAAGAAGTGGGAGATGAAAAAGGGTTCAAAACAGTGCTTTTTTCCTTTTACCCACATCCTACATGGATTTTAGGAGACAAGCCAACAGCCTTATTAATGACGAGAGAAGAAAAGGCGGATAGGGTTAAGCAGTTAGGAATAGATATTTATGTAGAATATCCATTTTCTTTAGAATTTGGTCAAAAAAGTGCCGAAGATTTTGTAACAGGGGTGCTTTTAGATAAACTCACCTGCAAAGCAGTTATCATTGGAGATAATTACTTTTTCGGTAATAATCAAGAAGGTAATGTAGCGTATATGCAAAAACTTGGTCATAAATATGACTTTGAAGTATTTGTAGTTGATGAGGTTAAAGAAGGAAATAAGACTGTATCGAGTACTTTGATTAGGGATTTAGTTCTAAGAGGAAACATTGAGTTAGCAAACAAGTTAATAGGACAACCCTATATGGTAAAAGGTGTGGTCGTACAAGGTAAACAATTAGGGCGGACCCTAGGATTCCCGACAGTTAATCTTATACCGGATGCTAATAAAGTACTCCCACCTAATGGCGTTTATATAACTAAAACCCATATATTAGGTACAGTATATGATAGTTTGACCAACATAGGAAATAATCCAACGGTTAATGGCACGCAGAAAATGGTGGAAACTTTTATTTTTGACTTCTGCAAAGATGTATATGGAGAAAAAATAACAGTGGAAATTATTAAGCACGTTAGACCAGAGACTAAGTTTAATTCTTTAGTTGAACTTACGAATCAGATGAATAAAGATAAAAGCTTTGCGCTTGACTATATAAAATAGAGATAAGTATTCATTTACAAAGAAAAAGGTATATGATATAATCAGTTTTGGTAGAGAGCCTCTGCTCAGAAACTGGATACTCCAACCAATTCTTGGCAATAGGCGATTATAAAATTATAAGGAGGATTTAACAATGACAAAAGAACGTAAGCAAGAACTCATTGCAAAATTTGGTAGAAGTGAAGGGGATACAGGATCTCCAGAAGTACAAATTGCACTTTTAACAGAGAGAATTAATCACCTAACAGATCATTTGCGTACACATAAGAAAGATCACCACTCACGTAGAGGTCTTCTAATGATGGTAGGGCAAAGAAGAGGATTACTTAACTACTTAATCAAAAGTGATATTGCAAGATATCGTACAGTTATTTTAGAATTAGGAATCAGAAAATAATCCAACCACTAAAAAAGAGCGGCTACAACCGCTCTTTTTTACAATGCAATTATTAATAATAATTTACACATATAAGATAGATATAAAAGAAGGAGAAAGTATATATGATGAAAACCTATTCAATGGAACTAGCTGGCAGAAAGCTAGAAATAGAAATTGGTAAAGTTGCAGAACTTGCCAGTGGGGCGGCTATGGTTAGATATGGGGATACAGTAGTTCTTGCTACGGTTGTTGCAAGTGATGAACCAAGAGAGGGAATTGATTTTTTCCCACTTCAAGTTAACTACGAAGAAAAAAAATATGCTGTTGGTAAGCTTCCAGGTGGATTTCTAAAAAGAGAAGCAAGACCATCAGATCACGCAGTGTTAACATCACGTGTTATTGATCGTCCACTTCGTCCGCTTTTCCCAGGAGACTATCGTAATGATGTTGTTTTAACACTTACAGTTATGTCAGTTGATCAAGATTGTAGCCCAGAAGTAGCCGCAATGATAGGTGCATCAGTTGTACTTGATATCTCACAAATTCCATTTGCAGGTCCTTTAGGATCTATACAAGTAGGTTATGTAGATGGGGAATATGTTATAAACCCTAGGCTTGCAGAAAGAGAAGTTAGTGACATGGTTTTAACAGTATCATCTACTAAACATAAAGTAATGGCTATTGAAGCGTCAGCTAATGAACTTTCTAATGAAATCGTTTATGATGGGATTATGTTAGCACATGAAGAAAATCAAAAGGTTATTGATTTTATTCAAAACATAAAAGACGAATGTGGTAAAGAAAAATCTGAGTACGAAATTATGTCAATTCCAGAAGATATCTACAAAGAGATTACAGCTCTTGTAGGAGATAAGCCTATGGAAGAGGCTATTTTAACAGATGATAAAGAAACAAGACAAAAGCAGCTTAAAGCCTTAACAGATGAAGTTATGGCTAAGCTAGAAGCAGAAGGAAAAGAAGCCCACATAGCGCAATTTCAAGATGCATTTTATGAATTTGAAAAACAAACAGTGCGCCGTATGATTTTAGAAGATGGACTCCGTCCTGATCGTAGAGCGCTTAACGAAGTTAGACATCTTAGCGCAGAAATAGATATTTTACCTAGAACTCATGGTACAGGTATGTTCTCACGTGGACAAACGCAGGTACTAACAGTTACAACATTAGCACCACTTACTGAAACACAAATAGTAGATGGTTTAGATGATCTAGAAGTTTCAAAGAGATATATGCACCATTATAATTTCCCGCCATATTCAGTAGGGGAAGCAAGAGCACCAAGAGGACCCGGAAGACGTGATATTGGTCACGGAGCATTGGCTGAAAAGGCGTTAATACCTGTTTTACCAAGCACTGATGTTTTCCCATATGCAATCCGCACAGTATCGGAGATTTTAAGTTCCAATGGGTCAACATCACAAGCTAGTATATGTGCTTCATCATTATCACTTATGGCAGCCGGAGTACCTATTACCGCCCCAGTAGCTGGAATTTCTGTAGGTCTTGTAACAGGAGCAACAGATGATGATTTTATTTTATTAACTGACATTCAAGGACTAGAAGATTTCTACGGTGATATGGATTTTAAAGTTGCAGGAACACACAAGGGAATTACTGCTATCCAAATGGACATGAAAATCCAAGGTCTTACAAAAGAAATAATTAAAGGTGCTCTTGATCAGACCAAAATAGCAAGAGACATGATTATTGATGATATCATGCTAAAAGCAATTGCAGAGCCGCGTGCTGAAGTTTCACAATACGCTCCAAAAATTATTCAAATTAATGTTAAACCAGAAAAAATCAGTGAGGTTATTGGGCCAAAAGGTCGTATGATTAATAAAATCATTGATGAAACTGGCGTTAAAATTGATATCGAAGATGACGGTAGAATCTTTATTTGTGGTGTTGATGAATCTAAAGTAGCAAAAGCAATTGAAATTATAGAAGGTATTGTTAGGGATGTTGAAGAAGGACAAATATATGAAGGTAAAGTGAAGAACATTACTGCCTTTGGCGCATTTGTTGAAGTTCTTCCAGGTAAAGAAGGATTGCTTCATATTTCAGAAATTGCACATGAAAGAATTGCTAATGTAGAAGATGTTTTAAGCGAAGGCGATATGATTATGGTAAAAGTAATAGAAATTGATAAACAAAACCGTTTCAAACTTTCCCGTAAAGCAATGTTGGCTAAGCCGAATCAAGAAGAAACATCTAAATAATTCCGAAAGGACTATAAATGGTGTCACAAATAACCTTAAAGATTAAACAAACTGACGATGCAAAAGATTTACCATTGCCATTTTATATGACTAAAGGTGCAGCAGGCATGGATTTGTATGCGAATATTTCAGATACAATAACTTTAGGCAAGGGAGAAATTAAAGTTATTAAGGTAGGTATTTGCATTGCAGTACCGGATGGCTTTGAAGCTCAGATACGCCCACGAAGCGGACTTGCGGCAAAGTATGGTATTGGACTTGTCAACAGCCCTGGAACGATTGACTCGGATTACAGGGGTGAGATTAGGATTATTATGATTAATTATGGGGAAAAGGATTTTCTTATTAATAGAGGGGATCGTATAGCTCAAATGGTCATTAATAAAATTGAAATTGTAACCCTCAAACTAGAAGAAATACTAGATAACACCGAGCGTGAAGACGGTGGATTTGGTCATACAGGAATATAGAGAAAAGCATGATTCATATGAATCATGCTTTTTTATTTTGTTGTTCTTTTGAAGAAAAGCATATACAAGCACAATAAAAACGCCAAATTCATACAGTATATTATCGAATGTTCCATTTTATTAGCCGGAGGTGAAGCGCATGAAGTTCGAAAAGATATCTTTTTCCGTTATCGGAGGGGATACAAGGCAAGTCAAATTGTGTAATCATTTAATACAACATGATTATCCAGTTAGTATGTTTGGATTTTCAAATATACAGGTGAATTCATCAGTAAAACAATGTAAAAGTCTAGAAGAAGCTATAAATGATTCAGATATTATTATAGGTCCTATTCCATGTTCGCAAAATGACAAGGATTTATTTACCATGTATTATGATAAAAAGATTAAAGTAGAGGATGTATTGAAAAGAATGAATAAACATCAGATATTTATGGCTGGACGGTTAACAGAAAAAATACAAAAAAATTTAACTGAGTATGATATAACCTATATTGATCTTTTAGAAAGAGATGATATGGCCATCCGTAATGCTATCCCTACAACATTTCTGTTTTGAATTTTTTCTTAAAATTCTTTGTACCTCTACCCACTTTGAGCCCGGTATAATACCCTTATGTTTTCCTATGGCAATAATCCACTGATCAACACTTTTAGGTTTTCCGGATTTATTATCTTGATCAGTTCTATTATAGGCAGTTGTGCCATAGTCACCATTATAATCAGTAGGGGTGCCACACACCTTAGCCTCCAGAGCAGTGAAATAATCATAGATACTAGCATCAGCATAAGCATAAACTGGATTAATTAATACATCTCTGATGGTAGCAGCTGAAAAATTACAATTGTTTTTAGTTTTAATACCTTGTTCCAAGAAATATGATTCGACTTTCCTTAATTTTTTGAAGCTGATAAAGCTATTAAAGATCATTATGATTAAATTGATTTCTTCCGGGACAGAAACTAGTTTATACATTTTTTTTTTATTTAAATTGTTATCATAATACTCTATGGGCTCACTTTTAAATCCAGTGGGACATGTGCCACCTAACCACCTTCCAGAGCATGCTAGGGCATACATATTATCTTTAATACGCTCTGCAATGGTTTCTCTTTCTAATTGGGCGAAGACCATAGCAATATTGAGCATGGCTCTGCCTATAGGACTGGAGGTATCAAATTGTTCTTTAACAGAGACAAATTCAACATGGTATTTTTGTAGCACTTCATATGTATTTGAAAATTGAGCAATATTACGGGATATGCGATCTAGTCTATAGCAAATAAGAATATTAAATTTTTTTTCCTTTGCATCTGCTATCATTTGTGTAAACATAGGTCTTTTAGTATTACCGCCAGAAAATCCTTCATCTGTATAAATAAAAATATCGTCGTTACTGGGAAAAAATTCTTTTGCATAATCTTTACAAAGTTGTATTTGGTTAAATGTTGAATCTCCTTTTTCAGTGAGCTTACTTTTACGTGAGTAAATGGCTATTTTCATTTATCTCATTCCTTATTGTTAGCTTTATAACAAGATATGCTATAAAGAGTAAGTTTAGTAATGATAATAAGGGCAGGAATATTCCTGCCCTTATGGTATTAACCCATAGATAACTCAGATTTTGTTGAATTAATTTCGTTCTGAGGAGCCTCGCAAGCAGGCTTGTAGTAGCCTCTTTGTTTAGCTGCTTGGTAAATCTTATATTGACGTTGCTCATCATTATCTCTCATTTGTTGGAAGGTTTGTCTAAGCTGAGGATTATCTGTTTGAGCAATGGTAGTAGCATATCCAGATAAACTGCCGTTAATCATATTTAAATAGTCATTCATTATATCCTTTTCTGTCATGTAAATGGCCTCCTAGCCTAAAAAAGTCATTAGTTTTTGTTTGCTGTTTTTTGCATCTTGGGCATCATCTTGTAACATTTGCTTTAATTGTGGATCAGTACATTGTTGAGACATTGACTCTAGTTTGTTTGCCACAGTCCCATGTGCACCAACCAAGTGTCTGATGTGTTGCAATTCTAACTGATTTAAATTTGCCATAAAATCACTCCTTAATTTTAAGATTTCTTACTCAAAGGTATTATTTCACAAGGCAACTTTTTTTATTCTCTTTTTTGAAAAAAGGTTTAAAAATGAAACTTAAATTAATTTAATAAGGATATGAAAACAGTGTAGGGATAGAGAATGCTATCCCTACTGCTGAGGGAGCATTACAGTATGCCATGGTTAATAGTCAGATCACGTTACACGGAAGCAAATGCATTGTATTAGGCTTTGGAAGATGTGGTAAGGTATTAGCTCATATGCTAAAGGGAATTGGCGCAGATTTAAGTGTAGAGGCGCGCTCCCAAATAGATTTAGCTTACATTCAAAGTTATGGTTATAACCCTGTGCCACTTAAGGATCTAGCTGAATATATTGGTCAATATGATTTTATATTTAATACCATACCATCATTAGTCTTAGATGAAAAAAAGTTAATGAATATGAAAAAAGATTGCTTAATTATTGAACTGGCATCAAAGCCAGGGGGGATAGATGTTGAAGCTGCAAAAAGGGTTGGTATAAAGGTGGTAGATGGTCAAAGTTTACCAGGCAAAGTCGCACCAGAAACAGCTGCAAAAATTATATTCGATACAATACTAAATGCATACAGTGATATGGGGGTTATGTTATGAACTTAAAAGGCCTCAGGTTAGGCGTAGCACTTTGTGGGTCCTATTGTACCCATAATGTGGTATTTGAACAAATAGAAAAATTAGTAGGGTTAGGCGTAGAGGTTTTCCCAATTATGTCTGAGAAGACATATATAACAGACACAAGATTTGGTAAAGCAGAAGATTTAATCATAAAGATAGAAACGCTTACGGGTAGAAAAGTAATTCATACAATTGTAGATGTTGAGCCTATGGCCCCAAATAGTGTAATAGATATGTTGTTGATTGCACCTTGTACAGGTAATACCGCTGCAAAACTGGCCAATGCCATTACAGATACATCTGTGACAATGGCGGCTAAAGGAATGTTTAGAAATCATAAAAAAGTCATTATTGCCCTAGCTACTAACGATGGGCTAGGTTTAAATTTGAAAAATATTGCAGCTCTTAAAAATTCAAGGGATGTGTATTTTGTACCCATTGGTCAAGATAATTATTTGAAAAAGCCAAATTCATTAGTATCCCATATGGAATTAATCCCAGAAACGATTGAGAAAGCATTAAATGACGAGCAGTTACAGCCTGTTTTAAAGTCGTATAAATAATAAACTAATGAAACTTAATTCAGTTGGAAAGAAAAAGACTACTGAGTTAAGTTTTATTTTATGGGCTTTGATTTTAGAAAGTAGTATACTTAATAAGTAACTAGAAATTTAGCAAAAGGAGAACAGTGCATGAAAATAATTGTACAAAAATTTGGAGGCACATCTGTCTCAACTAAGCAAACAAGAAATACTGTCATCAAAAAAATAATAAATAGTAAAAAAAATAATAATAATGTGGTTGTTATCGTATCTGCAATTGGTAGGACTGGTGATCCTTATGCAACGGATACATTAATAAACTTTTTAAAGGCTAATAGCGACGATGTTAATCCAAGGGAAATGGATATTCTTTTATCTTGCGGAGAATTAATATCAGCCGTAGTTTTAGCTTCCATGTTAGAAAATAAAGGGTATAGAGCAATGGCTTTAACAGGGGGGCAGGCAGGCATTATTACAGATGATCAGTACCAAAATGCAGAAATTACTATGACAAAGTCAGCTTATATTCTGGAATTATTAGAAAAAGATATTATACCTGTTGTAGCGGGATTTCAAGGGATGACTAGCTCAGGACAAATTACAACCTTGGGACGCGGCGGCAGTGATACGAGTGCAGCTATAATAGCCACGTCTATAAATGCAGATGCCATTGAAATTTACACAGATGTAGATGGCATTATGACAGCAGATCCTAGAATGTGTGAAGGTGCCCATGTAATCCCTAAAATTAGTTATAAAGAAGTCTTCCAAATGGCCGATTCAGGGGCAAAAGTAATCCATCCAAGGGCTGTAGAAATAGCTATGAATGCCAATATACCACTTATTATTAAAAATACTTTTAGTAATGAGGACGGAACATTAATTACACAAAATATACCGACAGGTAAAAAGATGGATTCTAAAGGTATTAAGGTTATAACAGGAATAGCACACCGATTAGGGCGCCTCCAAGTTCAGCTTATGGAAGGTGATATAGAAGATGAAAATCTTTTTCAGGTATTTGCA
>DUUM01000054.1 GCA_012841565.1 Candidatus Epulonipiscium sp.
AGTTACTTACGGAAAGAAAAAAACAACTGGCTCAGGAAAGCCAAAAGAATAAGGAGGAATAACATGTTTTTTTCTTTTTCCTCATTACTATCTGTTATTGTTTTATCTAGTTTGCTTATTGTTATTAGCTTGGCAGAGGACAGTACCCTCTGCCAAAAGGGTCTGACCCCAAACCACTCCCAATACTCTACACAATTACCTATACCTTCCTCACAACAAAGTTCAACCACATTTCCTCCCCACGCCCCTCTCTTACATCTCTTGTAATCTCCACTTCAACCAATTCTAGCTCTACAAAATTCCCTAATAAGGTTTGCAGTTTCTCCTTCGTTAAATCAGTAAAATATCTTCCATTTCTCTCTCCCTCAAATTCCCCCTGTTTAAAAGACCCATAGAAATATCCTCCCGTCTTTAGTGCTGCAGCAACTTTACTGAGTATGTTACTTAACTCTACCAAGGGAACATGTAGAAGGGAAGCACAGGCCCATACAGCATCATATGTATTGCTTTCCCTTAGGTCTTGGAATCTTCTACAGATAACGGCTTGGCCGATGTACTTGCTCGCAATTTTGCATAGCTCATTTGATCCATCCATAGCCGTTACCTGATACCCTTGCTGGATAAACGCCTTACTATCCCTTCCAGAGCCACAGCCTAAATCTAAAATACGGGCATTGGGTTTTAGATACTTAAGGAGCATGTTTCGGCGCTCTTGAAATTCAGCAGATATGGTTTCTTTGCTGTAGTCTATGGCGTTTCTATTATAATAATCTAAAGTCATGAGACACCTCTTTCCTAGTTAATGTTTGAGGGTATGAATTTCGCCCCGTGAAATTTTATTTGTAACTGATGGGGTATTGACCCCATTATCTGCTGCATCTTCATGCCATAAACCATAGCCTTGGTTGTAAGCAATTTGAAAAAGCGGTTTTATTGTAGCTTTGATAGAATCGACAAAATATCCTTTTTGTATATCGCTATGTAGCAGAGCATTAATATCCATATTTTTATTAATGGTTAGGTAATCTTCCAACTGTTTTTTCAGTTTTTTATTCTTTCTGGCTACCTTAAACGCATTATACTGAAGGTCACAAAACTTCTCCATATAGTGTTCTAAATTAGGTAGCCTATTACTTTTAGAACTGTTTATATTATGAAAGGTGGGCACAAGATTCCATAACTCATCGTGTAGCACAAAGCTCCAAGGAATAAAATGATCAATGCTAAGTCCCCCGTATTCTTTAAAATTTCGTTCTGTCAGTTCTTTACTCGTATAGATATCATATAGTGGCATTCTGTCATTAACCTCATTCCAAAATCTTCTTGCCTTGGCTAGGTTACGTTCCTGTGGTGCAGCTAGTTTAAAGGGTATAGCTGGCACATTGGGATTTCTATTTTGCAGAAAATAAATTAATTTATAGCTCATCCATCCGTATACAATACTTTGGTTTTTATAAATATAATTAAACCAGTTTTGGTTAATGATAATAGATTTTTCTTTGTCATTAATTTTATAAAAGACATCATCCCTTGAATGACTAAGCTCTGCAATCTTTTTGTTTCTTCTATGATCTGCTATGCCTTGAAATTCTCCTACGAAAAAGGGTGCTAATAATCTGTAAGGAACCATATTATATAAATTTCTGATTCCTCTTTCTATCTCTTTATCATTGAGATCTTCTAGAAATTCCAATAATTTATTTTCGCTAATATTACTATCTATTTTATATTTTCTATGTATCAGTATGCAAAGGTCGTATAGCATATCAATGGCCCCGAAGTTCAGGTGATATTCTATCAGGGGATACCAAGCTTCAGCTATCATTCTGCAGACAATTCGCCTGAATGTTATCTCTTTATTTTGGCTGATAATTTCTTTGAAGATTCCTCTAAACCAAAATAGTTTGTAGCTTGTAACGATATTTTCTTCTTGCATTCGCTCTAGTAGGTTTACATCTATGGAAGATTCTTGTGGTAGGAATAGCATCTTTTCACCTTCTATTTTATATTTTTAGCATTGTTTTTTCCCCTAGCGGCATTTCTTCTATCTCGAAGAAAGATCTTATTTGTATTGGTGTTCCTGTTCCTTTATGTATAAGCGCCCATTTATCTAGTTCTTTAACTGCATCCTAGTTGGATATAATGGTCCATGAGTAAGCTTAAATTATCGTTATTGCCCCTAACTCTTATAATTATACTCTAGTACAATTGTATCATAAAGAGTAGATTATTGTAACTTGTCAGACGAATGAATTTTAGGTTGCTCGAGGTTTAATCGTACGGCCTTGCCCTTAAAAATCAGCAAAAAAAGTCCCGTAGGTGAGCCGATTGGTTCTGCCTATGAAACTTTTTTATTTTGCAAATATACATCCTTTAAAGCCTTATCCCTTTGGTCCAGCTCCTTTTAAATGAGTTTGCTTGTTATATTAAATTACGATACTCTCTTCTTCCATCTACAATAGCATATATGATAACGGTCTGATCTTCTGTAATTACCTTATAAAACACAAGATGCCTTTCAACAATAATTACCCGATAACCTTGTTTTTTCAAAATGGAATATCTCGGGATACTGCCTGACTGAGGAAAATCTTGCAAACGATTAATGGCACTTTCAATTTTTCCCAGATATTTCAGTGCAATATCTACATCCCCTGAATCATCTGCAATATAAAATATAATATCACGAAGTTGATCTTCTGCTTTATCCGTTCGTAAGATTCTATACTTCATCACTTCTTCCTCTCAAGCAAAGAGGCTCGAAGATCATCTAATGAATCTTGCATAGGCGCTACTCTCCCGTTTTTTACATCTTCATCTGCCTCGGCAAGTGTCCTGAGTAATTCAAGCTCGGATTTCATTTGATAATATTCCTGCAATCCAAGAACGGCTGTATCGCCCCGGCCATTGACCGTAATAATAACAACCTCTCTTGATTCTTTACACTGCTTGGAAATTTCGTTATAATGGTTTCTTAAATCTGCTGAAGGTCTGATTGTTAATTCCACAGTATCACCTCTTCCTAATATAGTTATCATAGTCATATTCTATCATATAAATACTATGGACTCAACTGGCATAATGAATAAATATATCCCTTTGGCTTGTTCTGCGCCTTCCTTCTTAACATCTTCTCTAAGCATTTCACCAAGTTTCGTCGTTTTTATCGCCTCATTAAAAGAAGTGATATGCTCCCTGATGGTAGATAGTTTAAATAATAAAAACTGTTTATTATTTAGATAAGATAGACTAATTAGAAATAGTAAAGTAATCTAACCAAATGTAATGAAATCTATCTTTATGGTTTAGATGGGTCGTTAATCATTTAATACTGGATTGGTTCTTTTATTTTAGCTTATAATATGTGTTTTTCCCACTGCCCAATCTTTCAATAACTGATTTGTCAAGCAAGCTTCTTAGAAGCTTTACTGCCATGGGCTGTGAAATGGATAATGCTTTTTCAATATCTTTTCTTTTAAGGATATCTTTTGTAATAAACTCATCTAAAACTTGTTGTTCTGATTGAGTAATTATTTTTTCTCTAGAAACCTGTCTAGTAAGCAACGTATTGGGAAGTGTAATTTTAAAGGCATTATCTGTAATTTCTATTTTTGGTGAAACCGT
This sequence comes from Candidatus Epulonipiscium sp., assembly GCA_012841565.1. The sequence goes on from DUUM01000054.1 coordinate 3,625, forward strand.
ATAGGATTCATAACTCTCAATTATCTTGGCTATTCCCGTCCCATAGGCCTCTATTAATTTTAACCTATAAAAAATATTTGCAAGGTTTTTATTTCTTAATATTGAAACACCTAACAATATATCGTCTTTCGATATACCCTTTATCAACCCACCAACTGTAACAATTTCAATTCGATTATCGAATATACTAACTAAAGTACTACCACTAAAGGAATATTCCCGGTGAACAATTGAATTTAAGAGCGCTTCTCGTATAGCAACTTGTGGATATTCACGTATATCTACCCGTGTTAGACCTTCAAACTCTGCCCTTGTCCTATTATACCTATCAATCAAAGCATAACCTTCCCTGAGCTGTTTAAGCAAGGAACCTGAGAATTCATAACGATCTTTAAAAACCCCCTTTGTTGTTCCTTCAAAAACTGCTAACTTAACTGTGTGGATACATTGTTCCGAAATTAATAGCCCCAAATTACTATACAAATCATCCTCACCAATAATTTTAAGTGTTTTCATCTGAGCATCTTCTAACTTAATATTAGCCTCTTTAAATTCTTTATACATCGTATCAAAGGTAAGTTCTTGATTCAAAGAACGAAGCTCCTCATAGTTTTCCCCGTCAGTCTCTTTGATCATTTTTAAGATAGCTGTTTCTGTCGCTGGCACTGAGGATGCCCCTTGCCTTACATATACACCTTCTGGCCTAATTCCTTTGCCAGCTAAATAATAAGGACTAGCCGTTCCTTTTTGAACAGTTAAAACAACAACTGCCTTTTCTTCTATAATCTTTGTTTCACAAGTTGTAAAAAGTGTAATATCTGGTTTTATAGAGTCTCTGATAGCATTAGTCACTTTTAATATGATCGTATCAGACTCTCCAACACCTCTCACACTACCATCGTCATCTATACCAATATACAGCACACCACCATTGGTATTTGCAAAGGCAATAACCGTTTTTTTAATATCATCAACATATTCTCGCTTATATTCAATATTTAAACCTTCTGTCACAACCTATCACTCCATTCTAATACCGTTCTAATACTATTCTAATACCATTCTAATACTATGTCAAATAGTATTTATCTGAAGCACTTTCCTCCTTATTGAGTATTGGGGATAAAAGAGCCGCTCAAATGGTCTTTTGTGTTCGAGTAGCATAGGGAATCATTATTACCCCCATTTTTTAAAAAAGAAATTTAATTACTTTTAAGATCTAAAGACTAAGGGGGGCATTTCCATGAGTGAGTTAGTAAAGAGGGATTATGTGAATCGGATGCAGTTTTTTCAGATGCCAAAGGCTTTTTTTAAGGATCCGAAGTATGTGGGGATGAAGTGTGAGTCTAAGATGGCTTATATGCTTATGCTTGACCTTCTTTCTCTATCGATTAAAAACAATTGGGTGAATCAGCGGGGCGAGGTGTTTGTGAAGCTTTCTAGGGGTAAACTGATGGATTTGCTTAATATCGGTGGGAGCCATGATGTAACAATTGATGCGCCGCCTAACATGATTTCTGACATAAAAACCGATGTCCCCTCTAAGGTAATCCCTTGTTTAAAGCGCCCTTCTGAAAATAAAACGCCTGTTCGGGTTATGAAGGCGCTTGTGGATCATGAGTTAATTGTTTGTAAAAGGGTGGGACTAACCAAATGTAATGAAATCTACCTTCGTGGTTTGGATGAGTCGTTTATAGTTTAGTACTTTAGTGCAAAGGTATATAACATTGCTTGAACATCTTGCTGCTTATCTATCGGATAATCTTTAGATATCTTTAATACCCTAACTACCTTGTCTTCTTTTTCTATACTGGCTCTTCAAGAATAACATTTTCTTCTTAACATAAAAAAATATCTTTATAATCATTAGCATTGAAAAACCAATTAAAGATATTCCCCCCTGCCATAAACACACCCCTTTATAGGATACTATACCACTAATATTCTGTTTATTCTATCAAAACAATCCTTAATATTGTCACTTAATCTCTGACTACAATTATTTAAGCAAAAAGGTCTGCCACTGGCAGACCTTTTTGCTTAATACCCTACTTTGCTTAATACTTTGTAGACCTAATTGCATAGCTAATTCTCCAAGAAATGGGTTATACATAGCTGGGATTTTAAATTTTTAAGCAGTAAATTTAACTTGATATCATTTGCGATCTTTTTATCTCCCTTATCTAATTCTCTTATCTGCTAATTTATATGCTGTGGAGTCATCACGTACCGATACTACCACTATTGTCATAATCTCATTTTCCTTTATAATACCATAGATAACCCTAATCCCTAATCTTAGTAATTTTATTTTGTAATATCCAGCAAGTCTAGTAGTAGAATTATTACTCAGGGGCTTTCCGTATCCACCTTCATGACTTGAAACTGGATTCCCAGAAACCTTTTGAATTGCCTTTATAACATGTAGCCTCTGCGAATGATCCAACCCTAATAGGTCTCTTTCTGCTTCTTTCAAATATCTAATAGTCCAAGCCATTATCCGATTTCCACCTCGATATCTTCTAGTTCATCTTGCTTAATATTAAGGTTGCTCATTATTTGTTCGTGGCTTATAAATTCATTTTCTTCTGCAAGTTTCATCCGTTTCTCAGCCTCAATAAATAAGTGATAGTTTTCAATTGTTTCTACCATTTCTTCATACTTTTCTGGGGTTAACAGTACACAGGTAGGTTTATTATTTTTAACCACAATTTTGAATCCACTAGAATGAACCTCATCAAAAATTCTGTTAGCCTCACCTTTATTAAATCTAGAAATTGGAACAAGCGAATTTAACATACTACTTACAGTAATATCATCAAGCATTGTAATCACCCCTTTTCCCATCCATATTGTTATACTACTTCTGCTTATATATACATTATATTCAAAAGTAATTTATATGTCAATCTTTCTACTATCTTATTTATCTATATATAGTTTTTTAGTCACACCTTTTAAGTTTATGTAAATACCCAAAACCCTACACAATTTTCTATGCCTTCCTCATAATAAAGTTCAACCACAGTTCTCCCCCACGCCCTGCTCTTACATCTTCTGTAATATCAACTTCAACCAGCTCTAGCTCTACAAAACCCCCTAATAAAGCTTCCGGCTTCTCTTTTGTTAAATCGGTAAAATACCTTCAAATTCTCCATGTTTAAAAGACCCATAGAAGTATCCTTCTGCTTTTAGTGCTACAGCAACTTTACTGAGTATGTTGCTTAAATCTACTAACGGAACATGTAGAAGGGAAGCAGCGGTTTTATTGTAGCTTTGATAGAATCGACAAAATATCCTTTTTGTATATCACTGTGTAGCAGAGCATTAATATCTATACTTTTATTTATGGTTAGGTAGTCTTCCAACTGTTTTTTCAATTTTTTATTATTTCTAGCGACCCTAAACGCATTATACTGAAGGTCACAAAACTTCTCCATATAGTGTTCTAAATTAAGTAGCCTATTACTTTTAGAGCTGTTTATATTATGAAACGTAGGCACAAGATTCCATAATTCATCGTGCAATACAAAGCTCCAGGGAATAAAATGATCAATGCTAAGTCCCCCGTACTCTTTAAAATTTCGTTCCGTCAGTTCTTTGCCCGTATATATATCATATAGTGGCATTATGTCATTAACCTCATTCCCAAACCTTCTTGCGCTTGTTAGGTTACGTTCCTGAGGTGCAGCTAATTTAAAGGTCTTTATCATTGAAATCTTCTAGAAATTCCAACAGTGAATTGTTAGACAGTACCATCACTATAGGATATAATGACATTATCTAATAATTAACACATAGTTGAGAACATTGTAACTATACGTTAATTATCGGATACCAATTTATTCAGAATGGAGAATGTAGATGAAAAGATTATTATTGTTATTTAGCTTGCTGTCGTTACTGATTTTATCAGGATGTGGTTCATTGAGGAACTTTTGGGTTGAAGAAAAACAAACCTCCAACATAAGAGAGTACCAAGAGATTTTTGCAGAAGAAGGTTATCACCCTAATGATCTATTTCCCAAAGAAGTTCTATCATCCGCAGATGTAGAGGAATTCGAATTTTATTATTATAATCCATTTGATCCTAACTATTTATCTTACTTAGTTTATACCTGCAATGATGAAGAGTATGCGTCTGAAGTTGAAAGATTGTCTAAACTAGCGTCAAGTGAGAATCATCTCATTTATGAGGCGACTGAATTCACCTATCCTGTATTGGCAGTTTACGCAGATGACTATTCTGGATATACATATGTACTTGGTGATGATTCGAGTAACAGACTTATTTATGTTGAGTTGTATTATTGTAATTATTTTTCTGATATAGATTATGAGAAGTATATAAAAAATGAGCATCTACCAATAGGTTTTAATGCAAAACCAAAGAATCATACTAGATTGCAATTTGAGAATGGGGAGTTGTAGTTGAAGTGAATCGTAAGTTTTCGTAAGCACTTTCACATAAGCACTTACGGCCCTGACTTTGAGTTTTATAGCGAAACTCAAACACTAAACTGAAATATACTTTTTTGGTATTTATTAATAATATCTCAACCTAGCAAATAACCCGCAGTCAATTTCAATAATATCTCTCATTAATATTTCCCTCCCATCCCCCATCACCACTAATCCTCCATGTTCACCTATCTTTTTTACACAGCCACTAGCGACTACATAGCTGCCACCCTCTTTTAAATGATCTTCTTGAAAGTATATAATTGAAACTTCTGGCTTTTTATCTATATATTCTTGTATAATATGTAGCCTTTTATTTAAATCTGCCTTTATATCGTCCTCTAGTTCTACTCTTTTATCTGTTACACGGGCCACCTCACGAACAGCTTCACCATGTCCCGTTAGAGCTGCAAAAGGAGAGAACTGTGCAGCACGACCAAGTCTAGGCATATGAGGGTGTTTGCTTGACTGATGATGGGGTAAGTTGATGATATCTTCATATGGATTATTCACGCCTTATGTCCTCCAATCTGTTTGTTACGCGAAATAGTTGTCGCTCCTTCTTGGAAATTCATTCCTTTTAAAATCGCATTTTTGCCATATTTGTTCTTTACTTTAATAACCGACTCTTGTAGCTTTCTTTCTCTTTCTAGCGCTTCTTCTTTTTCTTTAGTAGCTTTTAGGTCCAAAAAAAGATCCATCTGCTCATAGGAATCTTTGACAATCCCATCTTCCAAAACGACGTTATTGGCTGTCATGTTAACCCTTCTAATTAATAAGTTTTCATCTACAATACGATCAAACAAAGCTATTACTGCCTCCATAATAAGACACGTAGATGATGTATGCTGGCTTAAATTTGTCGTACCATGGGCATGTTTTGGAATCTTCCTTCCATAGCTGTCTAGGGTTATCTCACCATGATAAGGTTTCCTGTTCCCATCATTATTAAGGTTTTCTATATCATAGCCGATTGTTAAAACCATCTGATTGGTGACTAAGCCCTTAACCACTAAATCTAAAACAAGAAGGTCGGTCATTTCTTTTACGATTAGTTTTGCCTTTTCAAAGGTATAGGGTTCATGAAGAACTTGCCCTGAACCGATGCTATTTGACTTTGGCTTGTATGATTTTACATCTGCCATTGTACAGGGTTCCCAGCCCCATGCATGATCAATCAGTAGTTCCGCATTAATACCAAATAGCTTATAGAGTAAATCTTCGTTATAATAGTCATTTGCTTTGCCAATAGAACATCTTGCAATATCACCCATGGTATAGATTCCATTAGACTCTAACTTGGCCGCATAACCTTTACCAACTCGCCAGAAATCAGTAATGGGACGGTGGGTCCATAGTGATTTCCGGTAGGCCATTTCATCTAATTCCACAATACGCCCACCATCTTTATCTGGTTTTATACTTTTTGCATGAATGTCCATTGCAACTTTAGCAAGATATAAATTCGTTCCGATGCCAACTGTGGCTGTGACGC
>DUUM01000055.1 GCA_012841565.1 Candidatus Epulonipiscium sp.
ATGGGTTCAGCATATATCCCGCATACCAAGATGGAAGCCTGTGGAAGTTGGATATTCATAACGGAGTAGGCAACTTTAAAGTAATAGGCAATAGATTTGATGATAACGACAAGCTAAAAGATTGGTTGGATAGGAAAGATGAGTGGTTTAAGCGGAGAATCAATTCAAAAAAGTAAAAAATATGCCAGTAAAAAGTATAAATGGTGAAATTTGGAAAGATATTCCTAATTACGAAGGATATTATCAAGCGAGTAATATAGGCAGGGTAAGGAGTTTAGATAGATGGATAACATATAGCAATGGACAAGAGAGGTTTTATAAAGGGGGGATAATAAAAGGGAATCTTAATGAAGATGGATACAGAAGGACTACGCTGAAAAAAAATAACATTGGTAGATTTTTAAAATTCTCCCAGTTAGTTGCAATGGCTTTTTTAGGTCATGAGCCTAACGGACATAATCTTGTAGTTGACCACATCAATGGCGATAGATCGGATGACAGGGTGGGTAATCTAAGAATAGTAACGAATAGAGCAAATATAACTACTTGCTTTAGATCTGATGAGGACTCTTTTAGTTCAGAGTATGCAGGTGTTAATTGGAATAAGAATGCATCCAAGTGGCTGGCTCAAATATATCACAATGGTGTCAGTACGTTCTTAGGTTTCTACGATACGGAATTAGAAGCATCTAATGCTTATCAATCCGCTTTGTCTAAAATCAAAGATGGTTCATTTAACACTGATGACTATAAGCCTGACTTCGCAAGTAAGCATAAGGGCGTTTCTTTCCATAAAGCAACTAATAAGTGGCAGGCTTACATAACAATAAACGGCAAGAATAAATACATAGGTTTATTTAAAACAGAATTTGAAGCACATAAAGCCTATCAAGCGAAACTAAAAGATATCCAAACCATATAGTCATGGCAAAGTTGTTTTATGTTAAATACGACGTATCATCAGGCAGTTTAATAATCGATCAGTCAAAAGTTAAACAATCCTATGACGAGTTATTAGTTAACAACTACAAGATAACCAAGACTCAGGCAAAGTTATTAAAGGATGCAATAACTGACCGATTTCTCTACAAAGATAGAGCCGCATTTCTAAGCGAGGTAGAATGGGAGTTTAATAGATTATTTCATGTATGTTCTTCGTGCAATTTTGTTACGACTAGGAGCAAAGTAAATAAAGCGTGGGATAATAGATGTCAGCGTTGCTTCCGAAAGGTTCAAGAGGAAAAGAGAAGAGCCAACCAAGCCAACAAAGATTACCGAAAGCAGATTAGAAAGTATAAAGAACACATGACTACCCCACAAGGAAGGGTCGATGCTATACCAATCTCTATAATAGAGAGCAATGTCAGGTTTGAAATGATTAGAAGGAACATATCCTCCACAGATATGGCTAATGCTTTGGGTATATCACCGCCAAGTTTCAGTAAACTGTTCAAGAACAATACAATTGATTATAAGGCATTACAGTCTATATGTGAGGTGCTTATAGTTCCCCCAGAGAAGATGTTGCGATTACATAGAGGAGTAAGAGTTCCAAGGAAAGATGGTGTACCTCGATTCTGGCTTGACGAGGGATTCAGGATAACAAAATACTGATTGCCGTTTCTTTAGTTTAGAAAGCGTATCTATTAATTTAGATGCGCTTTCAGTTTACATAAACACCTACAGCTATAGTCTAACTATACAATCACGCTATCGTTCAATCTATGTCAACCCTAAGTCATTCAAGTCCTACCAACCCTACACAAAAAAGCGAGATAGGAAACAAACCTACCTCGCAACAACAAAATTATGAAACGCTAATA
>DUUM01000056.1 GCA_012841565.1 Candidatus Epulonipiscium sp.
CACCTATTATGAAATTACTTACAACCAAAGAACAACGAATGGTAAAAATGGAACAACTTCGTCCAATTTCACATAATGAAAAAGTTGTATTTCCAATCGTTGTTACAATATTAGTTAGTTTATTACTTCCATCAGCAGCAGCCTTAGTTGGAATGCTAATGTTTGGAAACTTATTAAAAGAAGCAGGATCTACAAGCAGACTTGCAGAAGTAGCTTCTGGCGGACTTATGTCAGTCATTACTATTTTACTAGGTCTTTCTGTAGGAGCTGCTACAAGTGCTGAGAGTTTCTTAAATATCCAAACAATTCAAATTGTTATTTTAGGACTTGCAGCTTTTGCAGTTGGTACAGCATCAGGAGTATTAATCGGACTAGTTATGTACTATGCATCTGGTAAAAAGGTCAATCCTTTAATCGGGGCAGCCGGAGTATCAGCAGTTCCAATGGCAGCCCGTGTGGTACAAAAAGTTGGGCAAGAAGAATCCCCAACAAACTTTTTACTCATGCATGCAATGGGACCTAACGTAGCAGGAGTAATTGGATCTGCAATTGCTGCAGGAGTTCTACTATCCATATACGGAGGTTAGAAAGAAGGAGGAAATTTTATGTCAAAAATAATTACGCCAAAACCAGTAAAGATTGTGGATACCACTTTACGTGATGCCCATCAATCCTTGTTGGCAACAAGAATGACCACTGAGTATATGCTACCCGTAGCAGCTCAAATAGATGAAGTAGGGTTTCATGCCCTTGAAATGTGGGGGGGAGCAACATTTGACTCTTCTATCCGTTTCTTAAAAGAAGATCCTTGGGAAAGACTAAGGAAAATTCGTGATGTTGTTAAAAATACAAAACTACAAATGTTATTCCGTGGACAAAATATTTTAGGTTATCGTCCATACGCAGATGATGTTGTAGCATATTTTGTACAAAAAAGTGTAGCCAATGGGATTGATATTATTCGTATCTTTGATGCCCTAAATGATCTTCGTAACTTAGAAGCATCTGTAAAGGCTGCAAACAAAGAAAAAGCCCATGCTCAAATCGCTCTTTCTTATACACTAAGTGATGTGCATACATTAGAGTACTGGATGGACCTTGCAAAGAGAATTGAAGATATGGGTGCTGACTCTATTTGTATTAAAGATATGGCAGGACTTTTAGTTCCATATGAGGCAGATCGTTTAGTATCGGCTTTAAAACAAGCAACTGATCTTCCAATTGAGCTACATGCCCACTATACCAGTGGAATTGCATCCATGTCCTATTTAAAGGCAGTAGAAGCTGGGTGTGATATTATTGATACAGCTATATCACCATTAGCAATGGGTACAAGTCAGCCTGCTACAGAGGTTATGGTTGAAACCTTAAAAGGAACACCATATGATACAGGTCTTGACCAAGAAAAATTAAGTAAAATTGCCGAGTACTTCCGTCCATTAAGACACGAAGCACTTGAAAGTGGCCTTTTAAATACAAAGGCACTAGAGGTAGATATTAATGTTTTAAGATACCAAGTACCAGGTGGTATGTTATCTAACCTAGTTTCTCAATTAAAAGAGCAAGGTTCCGAAGATAAATACTATGAAGTTCTTCAAGAAATACCAAAAGTAAGAGCGGATTTTGGATACCCACCTCTTGTAACACCTACCAGTCAAATTGTAGGAACTCAAGCAGTTCTTAACGTATTAGCTGGGGAAAGATACAAAATGGTTTCTAAGGAATCTAAAGATATTGTACGTGGTCAGTATGGTCGTACACCAGTACCGATAAAACCTAAATTTGCTAAACAAATTATTGGGGATGAAAAACGTATTACTGGTAGATTTGCAGATACTCTTAAACCAGAGCTTGCAAAACTAGAAGCTGAAATGGCAATGTATAAAGAGCAAGATGAAGATGTGCTTTCTTATGCATTATTCCCACAGGTTGCAGTAGACTTTTTCAAACACCGAATGGCACAAAAAACAAAAATCGATCCAACAATTGCAGATACAAACAACAAAATATATCCTGCATAAAGATTTTAAAAGACGATGTGCTAAGGCGCATCGTCTTTTAAAATCTTATAAGTAGTTTGTTAACTTTTCTTGACTAGTGTATAATGTTTTTATTGATTGATTAAAAAGGGGATAAAAATGGATAAGAATAACAACTTAATTCACCGAATTCGTAAAAACATGTCTCATTTAAG
>DUUM01000057.1 GCA_012841565.1 Candidatus Epulonipiscium sp.
ATATCGTGCAACAATGCAGCAAAATAAATATGTTCTCTAATGTTTTCCATATATATATATATTATTCTTTTGTCATAGCTCTTTTTCTCACAGTAGTCCCAAAACCAATGCTTGAACCTTTTCCCAGGCCTGCAAAATCTGGTATCGATACATTGCAATAAAACTGTGCATCATAACATGTTAGTTCGGTGTTTTTATACCGTATTATATGAGGCTCGCTTATCCATTTAAGTTTACACACAATTTGTTTATCAAAAAAAATATTCAATCCTTTAGCCATAGAAAGAATATTTCCTTTCAAGATGTTTTCCAATAGTTGTGCTCTTTCTGCAATACTCTCCATTTCATTATATCTTTCATAATTTTTCTGATTAAGGGCAAGCCACTTTCTAATGGTGTATTCAAAATTTGAATCCCAAATTTGTATAATATTTTTAGAGGCTTGTATGTTTTCTATTTCAAATTGTTGTTTTTCTCCATTAATATTTAAATTTAAATCTGAATCGAAGAAAAACTCCCCTATCGAATCTGTTCCTTCGCCAAGACAAAGGATTGCTGCTTTTTGGTTTATTCTTTTATATTGAATCAATGGGTACGAGTATCGATATCCATTTCCATTTCCATTCTGCAGATGATTATGAAATAATACATCTTTGTTATGAAGCTGATTAACTACAGCTCCTCTAAATGAATCAATTTTATAAACTGACAAAGGGTTTTTAAACCGTATGAGAAGTTTTTTAATATGTTGGACTGACATAGTATTTATTATTTTTTCTCAAATATACATATTATTTTACAAAAAACGCTTGTTTTTTTTTATTGCACCTCTTTTTTTAATGATTTGTACATCACATTTATTTATTAAACTTAAATATCATCATTACTAAAGGTTTACCATTTATTTGAGGATCACATGCAATATGCCTGACTTACACACTATTTATATATTATTGAATCGTTTCATTTTATATAGGATTCAATTAAACATGCTTGCGCAGGTTTGTAATCTCCTTTTCTTGCTTCCTCAAGAAACTAAAATACCCCACTGCTAAATCCAAAATACGCTACCTCTTTAAGTATTTACGCAAACACACCGTCGTTGTAATACATCTCATCATTGGTATACCGTCGCAATCTCTCTTCGTTTATCAGGTCGGGATAGTAAAGAAGCTACAATTCACCATCCACTTTCCGATTTTCTATATATTTATGTAAGGTATTAGGGTTAATATTCTTATACTCTTTGTCTTTTGTTCCATTTAGTATGGCATCAAAATAGATTTGTTTGATGGGGAGGTAGAGGCTGTTTTATTTGGTTTGAGTGGGTTTGGTTGTTATTATATTTGATTATTAGTTTTATATGTAATTCCTTTTTTAGTAAGTCTATATTTTTGTTTACTACTTGTAGGTTTGTCAGGTATTGTTAGTTCAACTAAGCCAAGATCAATAGTTTTTTTGCAAGTATTCTTTTCTAAAATGCTCCCTTTGCCTCAAGTTCAACAGCTCCATTAGCTCACTTGTGCTATGCTCTTTGTCCATTACCGAAATTAATTTTCCAACTTGCTCGGTAACTTGCTCGGTATCATGTACAGGTTGCTCAGATAGAAATACCATTCGTAAAAAGTTATACGAAAAATAAAAAATTCTTTACTGTAATACTCTAATATACGAGGCACTCCTGAACCGTAATGGCGTCCGTTCCCAATCAATTGTTAACTATCTGCTTCTTTAGAACTGTCTGAACCTTGA
>DUUM01000058.1 GCA_012841565.1 Candidatus Epulonipiscium sp.
AACAGCAACACTATCTGCTTTGTAGTAGTCTGAAACATAGATATAAAAAAATGCGGCTAGCATTAGTAATACGGCTAATAAAGAAATCAAGGGTATCTTTATTAATTCCTCCCTAGAGGGTCTGACCGTACGCCAAGATAAGGGCGTCATATATAACAGGTGGAAATCCTGTATAGTAAAGTTTAACCAACAACTATTAGCGAGTCTTGAGCTACTTCGGGTGACTTAAGTAGTTAAGTGTAGACAGCAAGATAATGGGCCACAAGCCGAATGAGGTTGAAACCGTAAAGCTCCGAAATAACCAAATAGTAAAGTCGATGTTTTGGTCAGAATAGAAGACAACATCGCCATCACCGCTTTGGTAAGGTGATGGTGATTTACTCGGGGTCGTAGGGTGTAGCACGTTAATCATTATTATATGACAGTCAACTTGGGAGGACTTAGCAGTTCCTATACACAGAGATAGGTATGAGAGAGCGAATAAATAAGTAATCTCAAAGGATTGCTAAGTAATCAGATTACTTCATAGTACCGAAGAAGTGGGGTAATGCCCATGGAGGGAAGGGAGTAACATATTATCACCCTCAAAGAGGGACACATTTATCTTACGCAGAGAGGAAGCAATAAATGAACACAAAACTTCAGAGGATAGCAGACATAGCGAAAGAAAACCCGAAGGAAAAGTTTTCGGCGCTCATACATCATGTGAATAAAGAGATGCTTATGCAGTGCCACAAAGAATTAAAAGGAAACAAAGCAACGGGTGTAGACGGAATAACAAAACTTCAATACGAAGAAAATCTTGAGGAAAATATAGGTGACTTATTGGTTAGGATGAGAAAATTCAACTACCGACCTAAGCCATCAAAACGTGTGTATATTCCTAAACCAGGGTCACACAAGAAAAGACCTCTTGGCATTCCAAGCTACGAAGATAAGCTAGTCCAACTAGCTTTCAATAAGGTTATAACCGCAATTTACGAACAAGATTTCTTAGATTGTTCTTATGGTTTTAGACCAGGTAGAAACTGTCATGACACCCTTAAACAACTTGATATCTATTTAAGCAGAAGAAAGGTCAACTATGTTGTAGATGCTGATATTAAAGGCTTCTTTGACAATGTTAACCATGAGTGGTTAATGAAGTTTCTAGCCCACCGCATTTCAGATAAGAATCTACTTAGATATATCAAGCGATTCTTGAAATCTGGGATTATGGAAGATGGTAGTTTTCATAAAAGTTATGAAGGAACCCCTCAAGGAGGGATAATTTCACCAACTTTAGCAAATATCTATCTACACTATGCCCTAGATTTATGGTTTGAGATAGTGGTCAAGAAACAATGCCGAGGTGAAGCATATATGGTGAGGTACGCAGATGATTTTGTCTGCTGCTTCCAATATGAAGATGAAGCCAAAGCATTTTACCATGCACTAGGTATCCGCCTAGCCAAGTTCAACCTAGAACTGGCAGAAGAAAAGAGTAATATCATTTTCTTTGGAAAAGAAGCCTACCTAGCAAGAAAAGCTGGCATGGTATGAAGAGCAGAAACACCTAAAACCTTTGATTTCTTAGGATTTACCCATTACTGTAGTGAACGAATAAATGGAAACTACAGAGTGAAAAGGACAACTGATAATAAGAAGTTTAGAGCTAGCTTGATACGATTTAAGGAATGGTTGCACATTAATATGCATACCCCTTTAAAGGTACTCATAGAAAAGCTCAATAGAAAGCTCATAGGTTATTACAGATATTATGGTATTACTGATAATATCAATGCGCTTAAAAGGTACAGGGATGCGGTTCAAAGGCATCTCTTTTGGGTGTTAAATCGAAGAAGTCAGACAGGGAGCTATAGTTGGGAAACTTATAATCAGATGAAGAAATCCTATCCTATAGTAAGACCTAAGATATACGTAAATATGTTTGAGTTAAAACCAAGAACTAGCTATAAATGTAAATGATAATATGAAGAGCCGAATGCGGGAAATCTGCAAGTTCGGTTCTGTGAGGGTCATGAGGAGAAATCCTCATGTTCTACTCGATCCAGACAACTCCGAAACTATTCTGACAGCTTGCAATAGCCAACGATAATACAAAGGCCAGCAATCTAAAGTAGCAAATTATTGGACAAAAAAACATCTATTGTAACACCCTTCAAAATACGTTATCCTTTAGTTGTCAAAGACTGAAGGAGGTAATGAATGTATTTGTCAACTCAATAATGGTTCTTTCCAACGTTAGTTGATTTAGCACATTTTTTCTAATTGGATAACTTTGCTTCGCAGCGTATCGAAGTTACATCTACCATACATAACTCTCTTTATAACTTTTATTTTATGAACACTTCCTTCAGCATGACCATTGCTATATTGTTTAGTGCATAATAGAATTATAACAAAATGCAATCCAAAAGTGTAGCAGATTATTGGACAAAAAAATATCCATTGTAACACCCTTCAAAATACATTATCCTTTAGTTGTCAAAGACTGAAGGAGGTAATGAAAGGATGTTAATAATGGATAAGGTTGATTATATCAGAAAAATAGAGAAATATGAAGGTGTTTCTTTAAGGGAAATTTCAAGAAAGACAGGGCATCATTTTAATACAATTAAAAAATATATCGATCAAACAGATTTTAATGAGGAAAAACCACATGAAACTATATACCCATC
>DUUM01000059.1 GCA_012841565.1 Candidatus Epulonipiscium sp.
ACCATGGAATAATTCCCGCTGCGTGAACTGTAGCAGCTATATCTTTGAACTCAGCATAGGTTGTTGGTACTTCTTCTATTCCTAACTCTTTAAAAAGCGTCTTATTATACAAGAGAGTAAATTCAGGTGAGTTTGGTCGGCGCATCATACCATACATCTTCCCATCATATTCTAATGATGAAAGTCTTGCTGGCACCATTGCTTTAACCCATTCTTCACCTGTAAAATCCATGCAATATTTTTCTGGTTCTATTAATGTTGTCTTAATTGCAAAAGGATCTGTTTGAATCCAATAAATATCCGTCACATTTCCACTGTTCAGTCTTGACATTAATAAATCAGGATACTGATCTGCTGGAGCAACTTGAACATCAATCTCGATTCCTGTGTCTTCCGTAAATTTTTCAAACAGAAGATCATCTTTTTCTTCTAACCATCCTTGAGAAACCATCATAGAAAGTGTAACATCTTTTTTAGGTGTTTCAGTTTTTCCAGTTGTCTCATCTTTCCCTGCTGATGGTTTTGTTGGTGATTTTTCTCCGCCACCACAAGCTGTAAGTAAAGTTATTGACATTATTGCTGTAAGTACTAAAGCTAAAAAACGCTTCATTATTCTTCCCCCTTTATTATTATGTTTGTTTAATGTTCTCTTAACTAATTCTTATTTTAGTATATAGTAGTTATTATGCTTAGGTCTATACACTTTACAACACTCTATTTGCACTATATTTACTATGCCCAAGGTTTTTTAATGATATGTACAATATCTTTAAAATGTTGTAACATATATTAAGGGAGGTTCTATAATGAAAAAAATGAAATCTATACAATATAAATTTTTCCTATCCTATGCTTTTCTCATTCTATGTATTCTTTTTATTTTTTCTTTTGTATTTTTTAGATATACTTCTCATATCCTATTGAAACGGGAAACTGATTCTATGGAAAGAACAACGAATTCAATTCTCCAACACCTTGATTTGGAGATTCAAAAAATGGATACTATTTCCATGAATATTAGTTACTCAAATTTAATTCAGTCAAGGTTTACTAACTACAGGGAATTTACTTCTCATCACTATTTAGATAAATTGCAAAATGCTAAGCAACTAATGGATTTATTTGTTTCTATCAATGGTCCTTTATTTTCTGTTAAACAAGTTAATTTATATAACTTTGATGGACAATTCGTAGGGGCGGGTATAACAAATAATGCACTGCAAATTAATTTAGATCAACAAGATTGGTATACTCCTACGCTAGAGCAGGATGGGCGGATGTACCTATCAAGACCATCATCAGATACCTTGTTTACAAATAGTCCATGGAAAAAGGAATATTACCTTTCTCTTTATAGGTTATATAGAAGTAACTATGGTAAAAAATTAGGAATCATCGAAACCACTCAAGATTGTAGAACGATTTTTGGCAACATTGATGACGTGTTAGGAACAAATATAAATAGCCCAAATGTATTCGTTTTTGATTCATCTGGCTTCTTAATCTATCCTTATAATATCTCTGACGAATTGCATAGCACCTATAGTCAATATTACAATTACATTGAGCAATCCAAACCTGGTGATGTGAACACCTTTTCCATTCCTCATTCACAGACTAATTCTAATGAAATGCTTTCTTTTAACGTTTCAGATTATACAAACTGGACTATCTTAACAACCCAATCTGAAAATATTATTTTAAAGCCCATAAAAGATTTGTTGAAAATGATCATTTTCATTGCTGTATTAATGTTCCTCTTTTCTCTTGCTTTATCGTATTACATGGCTAAAACACTTACAGATCCTATTAAAAAAATCCGTTCCTTAATTCGTCACACCAAATTAAACACTTTGGGGGATCAAACAAGAGAAGTTTTAAATAGTGATGTTAATGAGTTAGACGACTTACATGATGCTTTCCAAAAAATGAGTGTAAAACTCAAAACATCCATGGATGAGCTCTTAACATCCCGCCAACAAGAAAACAAAGCCCGTATGGAAGCCTTACAGTCCCAAATCAATCCTCATTTTTACTATAATTCTATGGCCAGCATCATTGTTATGGCAGAAGCCAATAGGTCCGAGGAAATTATCACACTAGGACAAGATCTTAGTTTCTTAATGCGCTATATTACATCTGAACAGTCTTCTCTTGTAACTTTAGAAAGAGAAATTGATTATGTCCGCAAGTATTTATCTTGTATGAAGGTAAGGTACCAAAGCAGCTTAACTTATGATATTCATATAGATGATGAAATGCTGGATATCGAGCTGCCAAAATTAATCATCCAACCTTTAGTAGAAAACGCCCTTAAACACGGGACCCAGTGCGAGCCCCCATGGCATATTTCTATCAATGGCCGAATCTCTAACAATTCCTGGGATATACGAGTTTCTGATAATGGTGCTGGATTTTCTCATGAATCTCTCCAAAAATTAGAAAAACAAATTTTAAATATTGAAAATAAAGATCTTACACCAGATCTGAAAATTGATGGAATGGGACTACTAAACACCTATTTGCGATGGAAATTACATTACAAAGAGAAGGCCATCTTTCAGATAAGTAATCTCCCAGATAGCGGAGCTATTATCACAATTGGAAAGGAAATATCAAATGACGAATGAAAATACCCTCTATACTGTTCTTATAGCAGAAGATGAAGAGTTACTGCTTAACAATCTAATAGATAAAGTCAATCAATCTGGGCTTGGTTTCCAGGTAATAGGGAAAGCTCAAACTGGTACCCAAGCACTCCATTTAGTAGAAAGCTTATCCCCCAACTTACTCATTACGGATATACAAATGCCCTTAATGAATGGGATTACCCTGCTTGAAAATGTTCATCATAAGTTCCCCCATGTAAAAACTATTATTGTAAGTGGGTTTTCTGATTTTGATTATGCCCAAAAAGCTTTAAAGTTTCGTGTTAGTGACTATCTACTTAAACCCGTGCTAGCAAAAGATTTATCTAATTCTCTTATCCGGGTCCGCACAGAACTTACAAGTGAAAATGATGCCATCAAAGATTCTTTAAGTTCATATTTTCTACGAGTTTCTCCAGAAGAAATTGCCCAAACACTCCAGCAATATATGGTCAATAATTTATCTTCTGATTTTAATTTAAAATTAATTGCAGAAGAGTTATCCTACAGTCCTGGATACCTGACTAAACTTTTCCATCAAGAATTCGGGATTAATCCATCTAGGTATATGATGAATTTACGCATTTCTAAAGCCAAACACTTTCTTCTTCATCAGCCGGAGCTAACCATTAATCAAATTGGGGAATTGGTAGGGTACCCAGAACAAAGCTATTTTAGTAGAGTTTTCAAGAAAGTGACAGAGCAAAGCCCGCTTGAATATCGAAGTTCAAGCGGACTTAAATAAAGGAATTATCATAACATTTGTTAACATCACTATAAAATACCTTATCTTAGAGTTTTCAAATTAAAATTTGTTTCCTTCATTAATATTTGTAGCTTGGATCTGAGCTTTTAAACAAAGTTCT
>DUUM01000060.1 GCA_012841565.1 Candidatus Epulonipiscium sp.
AAATATCTGCCAGTGAAAGCTGTTTATGTGGTATCATATACATGTAACTCCTTTCGGGATATATGGTGGATTTGATTGATGATACTTCAATTTTACCATAAACCAGTGAGGAGTTACATTTTTTATACAAAAAAATATCCCGTATTTATACGGGTTGTGGCGTTTCACAAACGCCTATTAATGATTTTTATTAAAGGAGGTGTGTTTTTGAAAGTTCGCCTTGTTAATGATACAAAGCATGCAAGAAGAATAATTATTTTAATCACCATACTTATAATCACTATCTTTTCTTCTGCCTGTGCAAAAAAATCAAAGGGCAATATAGTTATATATAATTTAGACGATTATTCCCCGTATCCAAAAGTTGTGAAAAAAATCTTCCCCTCATTTACGGTTGAACAAGCCGATAATAAAGCATATTACACTTTAGATGCTGGAGATATTACTGAAGCCTTTGATACTCAAGCCGCAGGCGCACTGGAAACTAAAATTGCAAAACACTGGTATCCGCAATATCTCGCAACTGTCATTATTGCTGTAGACCGTAATCAAACTAATGCCATAGTTGCCAGTTGGAGTGATTTATTTGCCAGCCAACAGGAAATAGGCTTTTTTGATATGCCTGGAAATATACAAATGTTTACCGCTGCTATGTCTTATGGTTTAGAGGGGGAAGACTACTCTTTAACAAAGACCATTCAACTGCTGACTTCACTTCATGACAATAACCTTCTTAAAATTAATTCATTTGAGTCGCCCATTATTATTTGTTTTGATTATCAAGCCACTGCCCTCATTGAAAGTAGGCGTAATATTGAGATTATCATCCCCACAGAAGGAACCCTTACATATGAAAAAGGCTTGCTTTCAAACGAGAAACTTAGCTTTGAAGGCAATGTAGATAAATTGTTATTTGACTCTAAACTACGCTTATTAGATGGACAAAGTGACCTTTCCATCTATCCTAACAAAACGGCATATAGCCCAGCTACCAGGGTTACCGATTATAAACACTTTGCAAAAACCACCCAAAATGTTAGCAGGTTAATTGAGCGCAATGTTCTGGGCTCCAGAAGATATATGTCTATTGATAATTGGGAACACCTTCATTTTGCTTTGATTTATATCATTATAATTACTGTATGGATAGTGTCAATCATGCGACGTTCCATGCAAAAGGGTATAACTTATGCCGCTTTTTCCACTGGAGTTCTTTTAATTGGATGGACCTTTATTCGTTTAATAAAATATCAAATTGATTTTAATCCTCTTCTTTCTAGGTATTTATGGTATGGCTTCTATTTTTTTCAGTTAACATTGCCATTGGTTTTGTTATGGATGGCATGGGCAATAGATAAACCGGAAAATGAAATTTTTCCTCCTAAATGGTGGCAGTATATAACAATCTTTATTAGTATCTTGATTATGCTTGTGTTTACCAATGATTTGCATGGATTTGTACTACGCCTTGATATGAGTAGTCCTGATTGGGATATACATTATGGATATGGTTTGGGCTATTATGTGATCCTTTTTGTTTGCATGATAAATCTTGCCATGGTGTTTGTAATTCTAATACAAAAAAGCATAAAAAATCCGAGAAAAAAGGGGGTTATTCTACCTCTTATCCTTTTCTTTATATTTGGTGTCTATAACTACAAATATATAATACGGGACCCTTTTGTGTATGCAACGGACATTACCATTATCACAGGACTTTTTACAATGTTTATGTTTGAAATTTGTATACGTTCGGGATTGATTCCAGTAAACACGAAATATATAAAGCTTTTCATACGATCTCCGCTTAAAATACAAATTATCAATAATAAGGGAGAAATAGTCTTAACATCCCTATCTGCAACACCACTAAGCGAGGATGTCATTGACAAAGTATTAGCAACTTCATCTGTGTCGATTCTTCAAGATGATGACTCAGTGTTATTTGCTAATTCTATTCCAGGTGGTTATGCCATATGTCATGAAGATGTTAGCAAGCTTTCCAAATTGTATAGAAAAATTCATAAATCAACCCAAATGTTGAAGAAAGCCAATGCTATACTGGCTGAGGAAGAAAAATTAAAGCGATCTATTAACGAAAAAGATGCAAAAAAACAGTTGATGGAGCAGTTAGAAAATGAAATAGCTGAAAGTATAGGACAAATGTCCTCTATGATCGAAGTATTGCCCAATTTAAAAGATCACTCACAAAAAGCCATTCGTATTGCATTATTACTTTGCTACATAAAGCGTCGGTGCAATTTGTTTTTCCGAGAAAAAGAAACAAACACAATAGCTATAAATGAATTAATTATTTATATAGATGAACTCACTGAAATAGCAAAATATTCTAATATTCAAATTATAAACGTCAACCAAATAAAGGGAAGTATGGATATCAGGCAAGGTACATTGTTTTATGATTTTTTCTATGCAGTGATTGATTTAGCAATCCAAACCGGCTGCACTTATGTCATTGGGAACTTTGAAGCTAATGAAAAATTTTTTGTTATGCGATTTCTTCCATCAAAAGATATCGGAACATTCAAATTAAAATCTAAACTTATTGCAGCAATTGCTGCTGCTAAGGGGGAAATTGTCACAAAAAAGTTGGAGGATACAATCGGAATCAATATTTCTTTTCCGAAAGGAGGAAATACATATGATTGAATTTTTTACTTTTTCATGGGAAGCACGTATTTATATCACTGTTTTATTGGGCCTTTGTGTTTTAGCTCAAACCCTGGCTTTGCTACTTAATTTTTATCGTAATAGGCTAAATCTACGACAAGTGTTTAAAAACTTACTTGAAGTGTTTATATTATGCGAAATTCTTATCTTTTCTTTTTTGCATGGGCAGATTATACATGGGTATAAGAATGGATTTGTTGTGCCGACTGGATATGAAAATATTCGAGTTTTTGTTTTTCTCGTAATTTTAATACTTGTTATAATTATCTGTATTGTTAAAAAAACTCTATTGCCTGTTAGTGTTATGTTAGTCACTATTATATCATTACCCATTATTGAAAATATACTAAGACCTGTTTTTCCTTGGTTTTTCATTGGGGGCCTGATTTTTTTTCTAGGAAGAAGCATAAGGATTTGTATATCTAGTGTGATTGCAATAGGAGCAAATATCTCTGCTTTGTCGGTTATACATGCCATTGATACCCTATACACTGGTGTTTTATTTTCTGAAAATGATGGACACACACTTCTTTCTAATCAGCAAATGCAAAAGCTGATGATTGCCATTACAGGCAAGATCTTTCGCAATGCTTTACAGTTTTACAACATACTTATTTCAGACCAATATGAATCAAGGTACAAAAAGGTAGAACTAGATGGACAAATCATTTATCTTTTAAACGATGGGACTGCATGGATGTTTACAAAAACAGATGTTTTGCTTGGAATAAAAAATTATATCCATATTTCTGCTGCCGATGTAACGCAACTTTGGAGATTGACTGCTAAATTACAGCTTCAAAATCAAGAACTAAAAAACAAAAGTGATGAATTAAAAGAAACGATGGCTAATTTGCATACCCTCAGCAAAAAAAAGGAAATTGAGAATGCTAAAATGCGTGCTCATGATATTTTGGGACAGCGTCTCACTGTATTACTGCGTATTATACAAAATGAGCATATGATAGACTATGATTTGCTCACATCATTATCAAAAGGACTTTTAGCAGAATTAAAGGCAGAACAAAATGAAAGAAGACCATACGATAAGTTAAAAAGTATTCAACAGATTTTTGCTGCTATTGGGGTAGATATTAAATTTGAGGGACAGTTACCAAGCAGTTCCCAACAAGCACACTTATTTATTGACATTATAAGAGAAGCCTCAACAAATGCTGTGAGACATGCTTTTGCTACGCAAATTAATATAAGAGCTAATCGAATAGAAAATACATATCATTTGACAATAAAAAACAATGGCCACATAGCAGCCACTCCAATTATTCCTGGCAGTGGTATTAAGGTAATGAGAAAAAAAGCAACTGACCAAGGTGGTAATTTAAATATCATACAAAAACCATTATTTACATTATTTGTTACAATACCTGGAGGTGATTGATATTAATAGAGTGCTTATTGTAGACGACCATGAATCTATGTGTGATTCCTTATCCCATGCCTTTACTAACACGGATGGTTTTATAGTAGTGGGAAGTTTGAAGAATGCCTTACATGCAGAATTGTACTGTATGAAACTAAAACCTGACTTAGTCCTGATGGATGTATGCACCGAAGGGGGAGCATCAGGTCTTGATGCAACTAAAACCATTCTGAAAAAATACCCTAATATTAAAGTAATAGTGATGTCAGGTTTTGATGAGATTACTTATGCACCTAGGGCCAAGGAGGCGGGTGCAAAGGCCTTTGTTTTTAAAAGTAAAAGCCTTGACTATTTTGTTCAGGTAGCCAAAGGTGTCATGGAAGGTGAAAGCTCTTTTCCTGAACCAAAAACTATTCCTACCTCCATGGGTGAAGCACCCTTGACAGAAAGAGAAATGGAAATACTTAGACTTTTGTGTAAGCATATGACAAACAAAGAAATTGCTAATGAACTTTTTATTAGCGAACATACGGTTAAATATCATAAATCTAATATGCTTGCTAAAACAGGTTTTAAAAAAGCTGTGGATCTTGCATTTTATATGATTTCTAATGGATTGATTAACCCTCTTTATTAAACTTAAAATAAATTAAAACTAGCCGCTACGGCTAGGGTGGGAAACTAGAATAATTGATATAATTAAAATAAAGGCGATAATTGCTAAGGAGAAAGGGGAAATATATTATGGGCTTAATTAAAGCTGCAATAGGAGCCGCTGGCGGTGTTATGGCGGATCAGTGGAAAGAATATTTTTATTGTGAATCTTTACCTGAAAACGTTATGGTAACCAAAGGGCAAAAGCGTGTTTCAGGACGCTCATCCAATACAAGGGGTGAGGAAAATATTATAACAAATGGTTCAGGGATAGCTGTAGCAGATGGACAGTGCATGATTATTGTTGATCAAGGCAAAGTCCTTGATCTTTGTGCTGAACCTGGTGAATATACATTTGATGCCGGGGGTGAACCATCACTATTTGCAGGGGGCAGTTTTGGTGAAAATGCCAGTGCATCACTGAAAAGTGTTTGGGAACGCTTTAAGTTTGGTGGGAGCCCTGGCAAAGATACCCGGGTCTATTATTTTAATACCAAAGAACTGATTGGTAACAAATACGGAACCCCAAGCCCAGTTCCTTTTCGGGTTGTAGATAATAATATTGGACTTGATATTGATATATCAATTCGCTGTTTTGGAGAATATAGTTATCGTATTACTAACCCAATTCTTTTCTATAAAAACGTTAGTGGTAATATTTCCAATGAGTATACTCGAGACACAATAGATGGGCAGCTTAAAAGCGAATTGATGACGGCACTTCAACCTGCTTTTGCAAAAATAAGCGATATGGGAATTCGTTATTCTTCCCTCCCTGGACATACAATGGAACTTGCAGATGCATTAAACGATGTTCTTTCTGAAAAATGGGCTAATTTACGTGGCCTTGAAATCGTATCATTTGGTGTGTCCTCAGTAAAGGCCAGCGAAGAAGATGAGAAAATGATAAAAGAGCTACAACGCAACGCTACTTTCCGCAATCCTACAATGGCAGCAGCACATATGGTAGGAGCCCAGGCTGCAGCTATGCAAAGTGCGGCGGCTAATGAAGGAACAGGCCCAGCTATGGCTTTCATGGGAATGAATATGGCCGGGCAGGCAGGAGGAATGAATGCTCAGAACCTGTATCAAATGGGACAACAGCAGGAACAAGAACAGGCCCAGCAACCATCTGCTTCAGCGCCTGTTTTGGCTGGTTGGCAGTGTGCTTGTGGCCATAGTGGAAATACGGGTAAATTTTGTATGGAATGTGGCAAAGCCCAGCCTCAAGCGGATGGTTGGTCTTGCAACTGTGGCGCTGTAAATAAAGGCAAGTTTTGTATGGAGTGTGGCAAAGCAAAACCTGCTGGTGTTCCTCAATATAAGTGCGACAAATGTGGCTGGGAGCCGAAAGATAAGGCAAATCCACCCAAATTCTGCCCAGAATGTGGGGATATTTTTGATGATGGGGATTTAACATAAATAAATGGCAGGAGGCATATAATGGCATTTTTTAGTAAAAAATACTGTGATATTTGTGATGAAAAAATAGGACTTTTAGGCAACAAAAAACTAATTGATGGAAATATGTGCAAAAATTGTGCGGGATTATTATCTCCTCATTTCACTAACCGTCGCAAAACAAGTCTTGAGGATATTAAGGACCACCTAGCATACCGAGAGAACAATAAAAAGGATGTTGCTGCGTTTAATGCTACTCGAACCATTGGAAGAAATACTAAGGTAATATTGGATGAAGATGCAGGAAGGTTTATTGTAAGCTCTGCGGGTAGTTGGCAAAACCAAAATCCCGATGTAATAGACTTTTCCCAAGTGACTGGCTGCCAAACAGAGATTCGCGAGTACAAAACTGAGTTGAAATGGAAGGATAAAGATGGCAATGATGTTAGCTTTAGTCCCCGCCGTTATGAAATAGATTATGATTTCTTTGTTACAATTGAGATTAATTCCCCTTGGTTTAATCAGATTAATTTTAAAATCAATGATAGGCGAGTTGACATTCGCGGTTCAGTAGAATATCGGGAAATGGAAAGGCAATCAAAAGAAATTAAAGAAACTCTTACCCAGGTACGTCAGGAAGTTCGGGAAAGTGTAGTCGCTGCAAGTGCGGCCAAAACAGCTCAAACATGCTCCTTTTGCGGTGCTACTACTACTCCAGATCCAAGGGGATGTTGTGAATTTTGCGGAGGTGCAGTCCAAGGGTAATGTTAGTTAAAAGATTTCACTGAAGGATGTCAATGTGCTGATAATTCTTGCCACATAGGTAATCCATAAAAGTGAAATTTAATTTAATAAAAATCAAAGGGGGTAATGGTATGGAAAAACAAAGCAATAAATTTTTAAAAGTAACAGGTATTCTTATGATTATAGGTGGAGGAATTGGCATTATTGTTGGCATCATTGCGGTACTGGGCATAGGTGTTCTTGCGCTTGCTCTCGGCAGTGAAGCTAAAATGGGATTGTTGGTTGGGGGAAGTATTTTGGTTTTAGTCAGTGCAATAGTGAGTTTAATTGCTGGAATTCTAGGTGTGAAAAATGCGGCTGTACCTGAAAAAGCACAAACTTGTATCGTTTTTGGTATTATGACCGCAGTATTTGCTGTATTAGGTGTTGTTTTAACTACTTTAGGCGGTAATGATTTTAGTTTTACCAGCTTGGTATCAGGCCTTGTATTACCTGCCCTATATCTAATTGGTGCTTTTCAAAACAAAAAACTAGCTTAGTAGATACAAGGTTAACAAGAGTATAGTTAGTTTATATATTCTTGTTAACCTTGTGTTTATATATTAGGGAGGAATATCTATGAACTGGATAAAACCTGGAAATCAATCTTGGCAAATTGCCTTTGGTGAATTGCCAAAAACATTGGATATGTTTCGCGCATTACCACAGGCAAACCTGCAGGAAGCACATTATGCAGCCGCCTTGTTGATACCAGCATTATGCCTTTGGCCAGCCAATGAAAATGAGGCGGTGAATATAATTAATTTTTTAAAAGGCCCTCAAGGACTTTCTATACGAGAAATACAATTTATAAAAGAGCGTTTACAGGGTAAAGCATATTTACCATTTTCTTATTTTGAAGGAAGTACACCTGAAAATGGATATAAACCAATTCGTCCATATACGGTAACTATCTCTACTGTACCTACCAGTTTTGACGAAGATGGCTATGCTAAATTCTATTTGAAATCAAGTGGTGCAGATAGTCCGCGCCCTGTACAACTTAGACAAAAACCATCTAGTGGAGAGTGGTTCCTATGGGATCAAATGCTTCTTAGCCAGATTCGTACACCTATTTCTGAGGACCCTTGGGCATAAAATAATATTTGAAAGGTAAGGAGGAGATCATATGGCCATAGAGGTAACAAATTATCAATGCCCATCTTGTACGGGGCCACTGCAATTTTCAAGTGATAGTGGAGAGCTTGCTTGTGACTATTGTGGTCAATCGTTTGATGTGGCAACAATTGAGCTGCTTTATGCAGGCAAAGAGCAGGCAGCCGCAAGTGCTCAAAATAAGCAGCCTGAATGGGACTTTACCATGGGCGAATGGGATAAAGAAGAAGCTGCACATATGCGGGCTTATACTTGCCCTTCTTGTGGTGCACAGATTATTTGCGATGATACAACAGCTGCTACTTCTTGTCCCTATTGCAATAATCCAACAGTTGTACCAGGGCAATTTACTGGAATGCTC
>DUUM01000061.1 GCA_012841565.1 Candidatus Epulonipiscium sp.
CCAATCCTACATAGAAGATCCATTTTTGTATTTAGTACCTATAAAGGATATCTCAGAAGTAACAGAGGTGCCTATAAAAGAAACACCAAAAAGCACTCCTAAGACAACAAAATCCAATGAAGTTATTAATTATGCAAAACAGTTTCTTGGAAATCCTTATCGCTATGGTGGCAATAGCTTAACCAGAGGGATTGATTGTTCTGGATTTACACAGCAAATTATGAAAAAGTCAGGTATTTATTTACAAAGAAATTCAGCCAGCCAATATGCAAGGAATGGTGTAAAGGTTAGTACCAACAACTTACAACCAGGAGATTTATTGTTTTATGGCTACGGCGGAAGGGTCTCACATGTGGCCATTTATGTAGGAAATAAACAAGTCATTCATGCCAATGATCCAAGAACAGGAATTACTATTGGAAATGCATTTCCAACAAGGGGAAAACCATTAATTGGAGCTAAGAGAGTCATATAAAACACACTTTCTTTATAACAATTTCCTATATTAAGTTGCAATTAGAGCAAATAACTGTATAATAATATAAAAGGCAGTTAGGAGTTGATTGCAATGACGCCAGAAGAAATGAAAATCTGGATTAATTATGTAAAAGAGCGAGAAGAACATTGGCCACCTATATTAGATGATGAAGAGCATATGTTACATTGGCTAGGAAGGTTATTTATAGGCCGGGCATTATTTAAAGATTATAAGCAATATGAAGGTGCGTATATTATCTTAAAAGAGATTTACTTAAATAATGAAATTAGGCATACCAGTGCTTTGTTTGGTAGCTATGAAGATTACATTGTAGAGAAGGTAGATTTTTTTAAAGACATGGCGGAGCTTACTTATATTATAACAAAAGAGGCTGCCCAAAGTGTTCCTTATATAGATGAGGCACTTATTATGCTAGATGGATCAGAAAGTGTATCTCCTTATGTAGATCAAAATGAATTTAAGAAACTAAGAAAGTACTATGTAGAGAAGTCTTTAGAGGAAGTAAATGAATAATAGCAAGTAAAAATGCCAACAAAGATAAAAATCTTTGTTGGCATTTTCGATTTAAATAAAATGGAGACGATGGGATTTGAACCCACGACCCCCTGTCTGCCAGACAGGTGCGCTCCCGCTGCGCCACGCCCCCAAGTACATATTATAGTATACACGATTTTAGGAATTTAGCAAGCGTAAATTAAGGTAATTTGTGAACATGGAGGTTATAACTTATATTACGATGGAATTTATGTGGTTTTTCTTTCTATTAAGCTTACAGGCAAAATGTTTTCTATGGTTACTTCTTTTTTTTCTATTTTATCTATTAAAACTTTTACGGCAAGTTCACCCATTTTCTTAACATCTTGTTTTATGGTCGTTAAGGGAGGGAGCGAAAAGGATGCAATATCAATGTCGTCGTAACCAATAATCTTTAGATCTTTTGGAATATCCTTTTTAAATAAATGAGCAACATATAACAATGAAAATGCTAGCAAGTCACTTCCAGCAAATATACCATCTATATCGGGGTATTTCTTAAAGATTCTATGAGCTAATTTGGCATAACTGTCTAGGGTCACAATTCTTGATTGCTCCATAACATAATCAATGTTTTTTTCTAATACCACATCTAAAAAAGCCTGACTGCGGTTATTTGCAGAAATGTCTATTTCTAAAGGGCCGCTTATATGTGCAATTTTTTTACAGCCTTTATCAATTAAAAGATTAGTTGCTAATAATCCACCATTGTAGTTATCGGAAGTAATAAAAGGTACATTATTAGAAAAGTTCCTATCAATTGTGACAATGGGTAAACTTGAATTAATATATTCAGAAGTATTACTAGTATAGCTACCGATTATAAAACCATCAACTTGATTTTTATGGATCATATCGATATAATCTTGTTCTTTAGTACTATCAGAATACGAATTACATATTAGCACCTTATACCCTAATAGATAAGCATAGTATTCTACATAATTTGTTAATTCTGCAAAAAATGGATGTGATACACTTGGGACTATTATTCCTATTATATTAGATTTCCTTCTATATAAAGAACGGGCTATTTCATTGGGCTGATAATTTAATTGTTTCATTGCATCGTGAACCTTTTGTTTCATGGAATCACTTATATATCCTCTGTTATTTAAAACTCTTGAAACTGTGGTTACAGAAACATCTGCTACTTTAGCGACATCTTTTATAGTGGGCACAGTAACCTTCCTTTCTCTTAGTATCTATTTTGCAATTAATTACTAAAATGTTATTGTAATTATATAATATATTTTAGTCTTCTAGCAACTAGTATAGCATATAAAGAAATTTTATAGGAATAATAATATAATGAGTTGTGAGTTTTTATAAAAATTTATGTCAACCGCTTGACATAAATTAGCCTATAGGTTAATATGTACATATGTTAACCGCTTGACACAAAGATATGTTAACAATTAAACCAAACTTATGGAGGGATTACTATGAAAAAAACAAAATTGCTAGCTTTAGGTATTTCTGTACTGTTAATGTTTTCGTTGTTTTCAGGATGTGCTAAAAAAGACAGCCCTACTACACCATCAACTGAGGGCGAGAAAACTGAAGAAGACAAAAAAGAAGCAGATGTAGAACAAGGGGAAGCAGATGCAGAACCGGTAAAGATAACATTTTTTAATACTTCAGCAGAAGTAAATAACGAATTTGATGAATTATTTGCAACTTATCACGATTTGAATCCAAATGTAACGATTGAGCTTATTCCAACACCAGTAGGGGGAGCGCAGATAGAAAAATTCCAATCTTTGTTAGCTTCTGGTAACCCGGCTACTATTGCTAACCTTGACCCAGGTTTTATTCAGTTATATAACGATAAGTTTTTAGACTTAGAACCTATGAAAGCAGAGTATGAAGAAATAGCACAACCAGGGGCGATAGAAGGAGCTTTACTAGATGGTAAGTTCTTAGGTATTCCATATACAGTTCAAGGTTATGGATTATTATACAATACACGTGTTGTTGAAGAAGCAATTGGAAAGACTTTTGATCCAAAAACAATTAAAACACGTGATGATTTAGAAGCATTATTTGAAGAGATTGCTGCTACAGGTAAACCACCAATGTTGCTTCACGGAGCAGATTGGTCTCTTGGTGCACATTATCTCGGACTAACATATTCCTTACAATCCAAAAAGGTTGCAGAAAACCTTGAATGGGTAAATGGATTGAAAGATGGAAGTGCTGATTTAGCAAGTAATGATAAGTTTACGGGACTGATGGATACATTTGACCTATTGAGCAAGTATAATATTAGGGCTGAAGATGCTCTTGTTGCAGACCATGATAGAGATAGTTTGGACTTTGCAAAGGGAGAAACAGCATTCTATTTCATGGGTGATTGGCTATGGTCAACAATTGGAACGATGGAAGATAGGGACCAAGAATTTGGTATGATACCTGTACCAATCAGTAATGATCCTAGCGATGATGACAATATGAGAGTAGCAGTTAGCCAACCTAAATTAATGGCTATTGATGATTCAGGATCAACTCCAGAGCAGCAAGCTGCCGCTAAAGATTTTCTTAAATGGATGCTTACTAGCGATGAAGGACATGAAATGCTGACAGTTAAAATGGGCTTTACAATGCCATATAAGAATGTAGAAGCAAAAAGTACAAACGTACTTGCTACAGTTGTTAGCGAATATATTGCAGAAGGAAATACAATTGACATAGGTGTAATTAATAATTTCCCAGCAGATTACTGGGCAAAGACAGGTGCTTCAATGCAAAAGTATATCGTTGATAAGATAGATCGTGCAGGACTTGCAGAAGAAGTTCAAGATTATTGGAAATCACTTCAATAAACTAAAGGGATTAGAAGGACTTAAAGATAATTAAACTGAATGATTATAGGTATAAGGTAGGCATAGGATTAAAATCTTTGCCTACTTTATACCTATAATAAATTAAGAAGGATGTGATAGGATGAAAAAAAGAATGAATTGGAGAGATGTTGGAACCTTTTTTGTTTTTGGGGGACCTTCATTATTTGCATTTTTTGCAGTGATGGTAGTACCACTTGTGTTTGGATTGTATTTAACATTTACGAATTGGAGCATGCAAACTGGTGTCCATTCATTAGTTTGGTTTGACAACTATAAAGCAGCTTTTTCAGACAAGGCTTTTATGACACAGTTATGGTTCACTATAAAATATGTTTTTTTCACAGCTGTTATTGCTAATGTAGGAGCGTTTTTTTTAGGACTTGCTTTGACAATGGGAATTAAAGGTCAAAATTTTATACGAACTGGTTTTTTTACTCCTAATCTTATAGGTGGTTTAATATTAGGATATTTATGGAGGTTTTTATTTTCATATGTCTTAACTTATATGGGGAAGACTTATGGGTGGGCATTATTTAAAACTTCTTGGCTGACAGATACGGATACAGCATTTTGGGCCCTTGTTATTGCGACATCGTGGCAATTAATGGGATACCTCATGATTGTTTATATTGCAGGATTTAGCAACGTACCAGCTGATGCCTTGGAAGCTGCAGAAATTGACGGAGCAGTAGGTTGGAATAAAATTACTAAGATAATATTGCCACTTTCTATTCCAGGTATTGTTGTATGCTTATTTATTTCAATTTCAAGATCGTTTTTAACATATGATCTGAATTTAGGATTAACAAATGGAGGTCCATTTGCCTCAACAGAATTAGCGGCATATCATATCGTTCAAAAGGCTTTTCTTTCAAATGAGTATGGTGTTGGGCAAGCAGAAGCTATGATTCTATTTGTAATTGTTGCAACCATTGCATTAACTCAGGCTTATTTATTGAAAAAAGTGGAGGTTGAAGCATAATGAACAAAAAGAGATTAACTGATTTGATAAAATCTTTTCTTTTATTTTGTATTTTAATTATTTTTCTAATACCTTTTTTAATGATCATTTTAAATACCTTTAAAACAACTCAACAATTTATAGAGAATCCTCTTTCATGGCCTACGCAGTTTGATTTATCCAATTATATAAAGGCTTTTAATGATATGGATTTTGCTAAGGGGTTCGTGAATTCCGCGGTTATTACTATAGCTGGGGTATTTCTTATTGTTTTATGTTCTTCAATGACGGCATATTTATTTGCTCGATTTAAATGGAAGATTAATAAAGTTTTATTTTTTATGATGTTAGCGGCTATGACAGTACCATTTCAAGTAATCATGATTCCCTTAGTTACAATTTATGGGAAAGCAAAACTATTAGATTCTAGGCCAATTTTGCTTTTTATGTACACGGGATTTGGTATTCCTTTTGCAACATTTACTTTTCATGGATTCATTAAGGGGATTCCACTTGAGTTAGAAGAATCAGCAGCGATAGATGGATGTTCAAGATTGAGAACTTTTTTTCAAATTGTACTACCGTTATTAAAACCAGCACTATCAACGGTGGTTGTTTTAGATGTTCTTTGGATTTGGAATGATTACTTGTTACCTAGTTTGATTATACAATCTCCGAAACTAAGAACTTTGCCACTTTCAAATTATAATTTTTTCTCTTCGTATAGTGTTGATTATTCTCCATTAATGGCGGGGATTGTTATGACCATTATTCCTGTACTTTTACTTTATATTTTCTTACAAAAACATATTATCGAAGGAATAACAGATGGAGCATTGAAATAAAAAAATAGCTACAAAGGGGTTATGAAATGAGTATTATAAAATTACCAAGAACCACTCCAGAAGAACAAGGTGTGTCGTCATACCGTCTTCAGAAGTTTCTTAACAGACTAAAAGAGATTAACATTGAACTACATACTTTTATGATTTTACGTAATGGGTCCGTTATTGCCGAGGCTTATCGACAACCCTATTCACCAGAGTACCGTCGATTACTTCATTCCCTTAGTAAAAGTTTCACTTCTACTGCCATAGGTATTGCCATAGATGAGGGAATTCTTGCAATTGATGATAAAGTTGCGTTATTTTTCCCTAATGAGCTTCCAGAAAAACAAGATGAAAAACTTTTGGAAATGACAGTTTTTAATCTATTGACAATGACTACTGGTCATAAGG
Organism: Candidatus Epulonipiscium sp.; assembly: GCA_012841565.1. Next base: position 6,079 of record DUUM01000061.1, read on the forward strand.
AGGATACGCTTGGTGCCTTAATATCTTCAGGAGAAAGAACCTGGATAGAGGCTTTTTTAGCTTGCCCATTAGATTATAAACCAGGCACCCAGTTTGTATATAATTCTGGAGCAACTTTTATGCTTTCTGCTATTATTCAGAAGATTACAGGCCTTACTTTATTTGAGTACCTACAACCACGTGTATTTGAACCACTTGGCATACAAGGTGCCCAGTGGGATCAAAGTCCATGTGGTGTTAATACTGGAGGATGGGGACTGATGGTGAAGCCTGAGGATATTGCAAAATTTGGGCAAATGTATCTTCAAGAGGGTGTTTTTTCAGGGAAACGTATCGTTTCAAAGAAATGGGTTCAACAAGCAAGCTCTAAATCTGTATCAAATGATACGGGGGTGAATCCAGATATAGAGTGGAATCAGGGCTATGGATTTCAATTTTGGATGTGCCGGCATGATGCTTATCGTGCAGATGGTGCTTTTGGGCAATACTGCGTTGTAATGCCAAAACAAAATATGGTTTTTGTAGCCACATGTGAGGAAAATTGCACTCAGAATTTATTAGATATTCTTTGGGAAGAGTTGATAGCAGATACAACAAATCAGGCATTACTTTCAAATTGCAATGATTTCTGTGAGCTACAACAAAAATTAGATGGCTTTGAAAAGATAAAAAACATCTCTTCTAGGCATTCCTATCTAGAAAAGATAATTCATAATAGATCATTTATATCAAAAGAGCTTATGTCAGGAATACATGAGATTAAATTTCATTTTGAGCGAAATCGTTTAACTGTTCATATAGAAGGAGAAGGAACACAAAAATTTGAAAGCTCATGTACGGACTGGGTGTATGGTGAAATGGACAATATCATTGTCCCACCTGTTTTTATTCAGTGGTTTCAATTGCAAAATGAGAAAACTTTGTATGCTTGTCAGCATACTTGGCTCAATGATAATATACTAGAAATTACACTTAAGTATTTGGAATCTGCACACCAATATAAAATTATATGTGTATTTGAGAACGGAAATATTCACATAACCTTTGTGCCTAGTTATGCTAAATATCTTTTATCAGCGCCTGATTCTATGGGCTTATTAAAAAACGAATTTACTTTTAATGGGGTAATGAGCAATAGTGTCTTATAACTTAAAATCTAAAAACAACCCCTTATAATTACAAGTCTTATGATAATGAATCGTATATGATTAATACAAAGGGAGGTATTATATATGAAGAAGATTAAAAGTATTATAGCAATTGCATTAGTATTGTTAATGTTACCATTTGTAACTGCATGTGGTAGTAAAGGAAAGGAAGAAGGTATTAATAAGGGCTCTTCAAATTCAGAAGAAACAACAGCTAAAACTTATGACAAGGTTGTATTTGCATTTGTAAGTTTTAATAACATACCAGAGGATACAAGGGATGTTGAGGAAGCTATTAATGAAATAACAAGGGAAAAAATTGGTGTTGAGGTAGAATTAATGCCATTGGCCATCTCTAACTATGAGCAACAAGTCAGTCTAGCCATGCAAAGTGGTGACCAACTGGATGTATTTCATACCTTAGGTAATTTTGGATCATACGTATCTAATAACCAAGCTTATGATATAGCAGATCTCATTGATTCTCATGCTCCAGAAGCAAAGGAAATTGTAGGAGAAACGTTTTTATCTGCAACTACAAATGGTGAGAAGATTTATGGGATTCCTGCATACAAGCCAATTGCACTTAGACCACAGTTTTTATACCGTAAAGATATGATGGATGGTATAGGCGTAGATCCATCTACAATTACGAGTGTTGAGGATTTATCAGATGTATTTGCAAAGATTAAAGAAAAATACCCAGAGGTTACTCCGTTAACACCAACTAATCAAGGGGATACGGGTATCCTTATGACCAATACAGGGATTGACTATCTTTCAGATGATATGTTTTTTCCAAAAGGTGTCTTAATGGGA
>DUUM01000062.1 GCA_012841565.1 Candidatus Epulonipiscium sp.
CAGTCAATCCTTTTTTACGAAGTTCATACACTAAACATGCTTGATAGGTAGATTCTAACAAACCTGGTCCTAAAGCAGAATGAACTTTGAAAGCAGAGTCTAATATTTGATGTGTGATATCGTTTAGTTGCATAGTATTTTGTTTTTATTTATACCACAGTGTAACACAGTGTTTAACACAGAGGACACTGTGAAATATTTTATAAGCTCTCTGTGTTCAACTGTGTATTCCTCTGTGAAACACTGTGAGCTAAGTATTTATTTCTTTTATTATCCTACACCTATTCCCCACTGCCAACCTATTATTAGGAATATCCTTAGTCACTACTGAGCCAGCACTAATCATATTAGCCACGGAGTTGCACAGTGTTTATCACAGTGTAACTCGGTGTATTTCTCTGTGGAACACTGTGTAAAATTATTATTTAATGATACTTTATCACTTTAGCAGGAACTCCTGCCATCACTGCATTTTCAGGAACATCTTTTATCACAACAGCACCTGCACCAATTAAACTGTTTCTTCCAACAGTTTTTAAACCTGTCATCAATGTTGCACTGATACCCACATAAGCTAAAGTTTTTAACAGAATCGAAGCTCCTATATTTGATCCTTGAGAAAAGAAGCATGCTTCTTCAATGATAGTATGATGTGCTATATTTACTCCCATACTAATCATAGAATAATCTCCAATTACGCTTAATGGCATAATATTAGTGCCAGTGAGAATGTAAACGGCTTTTCCTATTTTCACTGAAGGATGAATTATTGTCTTAGGATGAATAAATGATGGAATATCAAATCCATTCTCCTCAAATATTTTCAGTAACTTAACTCTTATTGGATTATTACCAATTGGTACAAATACTGCAGTTGATTTTGGAAGCAATAAAGCATCACTAACCTTTCCCACAACTTTAATACCATTAGCGTTAGTATTATGCAAGCTTATGTCATCATCATAAAAAGATATAATATTATAGCTTTCTTTCAAATATTCAGCATACACCTGACCGTAAGTGCCAGCTCCTATTATAATACAATCTTGTTTCATATATTAATTTCTTCAATTAGTACCATCAAATGGTACTGTTGTTACCTGTCCTTCTTTTGAAATCCCTTCACGCACAAAAACTTTCTTAATAGTAAAAAAGAAAATCTTTAAATCTAACATAAAGCTAATATTCTCTACATACCATACATCATATTTAAATTTCTGCGTCCATGAAATAGCATTCCTTCCATTAACTTGAGCCCAGCCAGTAATACCTGGTTTTACGTCATGACGTTTTTTCTGCTCATCGCTATATAAGGGTAAATAATATGTTCGCAAAGGACGAGGCCCTATCATACTCATATCCCCTTTCAACACATTAATTAATTGTGGTATTTCGTCCAATGATGTTTTCCTCACAAAGCTACCAATTTTTGTTAATCTTTCTGCATCGGACAATAAATTTCCTTCTGCATCTTTTTTATCGTTCATTGTCTTAAACTTGATAATGCTAAATATCTTTTCATTCTTGCCTGGTCGCTTTTGGAAGAAGAAGGGCTTGCCATTGTTGGCTATGGTGAGGCCTAGCATTACTAGTAGGAAGATGGGGGATAGCACCAATAGACCAATGAGGGCTACTAGGAAATCGAGGATGGGTTTAAAGAAGTTTTTGTACATATATTATTTCTCAGCTTTTAAATGGCAAAGGTATATATAATAGACCGCTATTTTTTAAAAATTGCATCAATTAATCTTTTTC
>DUUM01000063.1 GCA_012841565.1 Candidatus Epulonipiscium sp.
AAATTCGACTTAGCCATTTTACCTCCTTGTAACGCACTTGAGCCTCATAAAGGGCTGATATATCCTACTACACCTATAGTATACCATTTGTTATCTGCTATGAAAGATGTAATAATAAAAGGGCCAGCAAGTTTAGATTGCTGGTCCTAGAGTTTTCAAATCCTTCTGGAGTCTAAATCCTTCTGGGGCCTGACCTTGAAATTATCGGCCAGCTGGTAATATTTTATGGTTAAAAGAAAAGCTTTCTAAGCTTATATCAAAATACCTATAGTTCATCGGTGCTTTCTTAAAAGTGCCACCTTCATATTTATTTGCACTATTCCATGTGGTATCCAAAATAACCCACCGGTTATCTACAAAGGCTTCATTCCAAGCATGATTACTCTTTTCATGGTCTACTGCGTCCCAGTATCTTCCAGATGCACTCACCCCTAAGGCATGGCCACTAATTAACTTAGCTGGTATGCCTACAGCCCTTAATAGTTCCTGGGTTAACTCAGCATATCCTTGGCATACAGATTTTTTACTGACCAATGTACCATAGGCATCTGTTTCCCCATATGTCCCCTTTAGATAGCCGTCCCAATTATAGTAAATATTTTCTGCTACCCAGTCATTAATCTTTAAAAGCTTCTCATAATCAGAGCTTGCATCCCTAGTAATGGTATTGGCTAGGTCTATAATGGCCTTCCTTTCCAGCTCATTAATCGTTGCCATCTCTAAATAATTTTCTGGATTGACGGCAGAAGCCTTTATAACTGCTAAATAATTATCTACATATACTGGTGAGCTAGGGAAAAATATTTCTCCATCCTCATAGCTTAAGGGGATATTCCTGTGATAGCTCCAATACATTTTATCATTTCTTTCTTTAAAATACACACTTACCTTATAGTTTCCCTCTTTTAGCTTGTTTTTCAGTAAAAAAGTATGGCTATATGTATCATCAGGGCTAATTTTATGATATTCTTTCATCACATCTGCTCCGTTATCTTTTTCTATTATGAATAACCAATCTGTTTTATCTAAGGCAGTAGATCCCACAACCTTAATAAACTCATTATCAATAATCTCCATTTTTATATAATCTTCCTTGAAAAACTCTGAACTTTTATAAATCTTTGACATCGTCTTTTGCTTAATTTCATTGGTATTCATTATGAAAATTATATTATCTCTAGGATTCCAATCCACTTCATATGTAAGAGCTTCTGCAATAAATCTCAAGGGTACATAAGTCTGATTATTAATTATTTTTGGCTCAACTAATAAAGTGTGGTCTGCTTCATTTATTTGAGCTGTTTTTTGATCAATTACCAACTGGATAGTTTTTTCATCTGTCCTTGCTAAGATAGTTTTGGTTTTTCCATCCCACTCTAAATCTGCTCCTAAAGCCTGAAAAAATTCCCGCATAGGCACTAATGTTGTGTTGTTAAAATGATAGAAACTTGCCATTGTTTCAAGCTCAGCACCCTCAATATAAACCTTAACACCTAGTATTTCTTGTGGCTTTGGAGTCGAGGCCAAAACTGGATTTACCTCTCCCATAAGCATAAATACAACCATTAATATTGTTCCCAACCTTTTAAAATTTTTCATAATCATCCCCCTCATCCATATATGTCCTTACACTATCTTATTACACATTTTCCTGCAAATCCCTTCCCAAAGACCAGCAAGTTTGATTGCTGGTCTTTGGGGTCTGACCCTAGAGTTTTCAGAATGGTTAGATTGTAGAGGATTTGAGCCATTTCAGCTCTTGTGGTTTTGTCTTTTGGTGAAAGTTTGCCTCCACTACCCTGTATTGTGCCACTTTCTATCATTAGGGTCATGGCATCTTTTGCCCAGGAGTTTATTTCATGATAATCTGTGAAGTGGGAAAGACTTTTCCTAGGTCCCTCTTCTTTTTTCTCTGGAAGCTGATTAATGATTTCCAGGGTGTTGTAGACTAGTGTAAACATTTCCTGTCTTGTGATTTGCTTGTCTGGACCGAACATATTATTTCCAATCCCTTGGGATATGCCCAGGCTTTTAGCTGCCCCTAGATAGGCTGTATACCAGGTGTTTCCACCATCTGCAAAGTTATCCTTTGGATCTGTGTCTACTTTAATATCGTAGGCTCTCATCATCATGGTTATAAATTCTCCCCTGGTCAAATTATTATTAGGGCTGAATTTACCGTCTCCAGTGCCTGAGGTTATTTCCCTTGCTGCCATAAAGCTTACTGCCTTATAATACCAGGCATTGTCTTTTACGTCATTAAAGTTTACCTTATTGTAAACGACTCCAAAGTTGCCGAAATGCGTGGTAGTAAAGTTAACTGAATTGCCTTCTGGGTCATAGTAGCTATTTAGTATGATGGTGGTATTGCCATCCTTATCTATATACCAAATAATTATGCTTTCCGGATTTTCCAATTCACTTGCCTTGGCTTGGTATGGTATATCTAGGTTCCCAAATCCAGTATGCAAGCTTAAGCTACTTCCACCTAGGCCAAATATTCCTCCTGGCATTTCCAAGGTGTAGGATTCTAAACCAGGAATATCTGGAATGTTTAAGGTGACATTTTTGTTTTCCTTAAAGATATCTAGATCCTGGATATTCAGTTTAACAAGAGCCTTCCCATCCTTTTCTTGGATTTCTAATGTTTTCCCTAGTTTTCCAAAACTTAAGTATGCCTTGTAAGTCTTGGAAGGTGGTTGGTAATTTGTATCTTCTTTCTCGTATCGGTCTTCTTTATCCTTATCCTCTTCTTTGTCTTCCTCTTTATCTTTATCTTCTTCTTTCTCTTCTTCTTTGTCTTCCTCTTCTTCTTTCTCTTCTTCTTCTTCCTTATATTCCCCAACTGTTGTAAATTCAAATTTATAGCTTCTTTCCTGTGTAGCTCCACTTAGGTTTTTCACTACCCCTCTTGGAACTTCCAGGGTATAGGGTGCATAAAGTGGACAGTCATTTTCTAGACTATCAGTAAGTTTAAAATCATAGGTCTTTAATTTTAGTAAATCAGAAAAAGCAACTTCTATATTTGGATTTATACTTACGTCAGTCTCTCCGTCAGCTGGATAAACACTTTCAATTTTAGCTGGAGATCCACCCCTCGTTTTAAATTGAATATAGGCGGGACTATTGGTATTATTAAATTCATCCCTGACTACATCTCTGTCAATGGAAATTGCAAAAGTTGTGCTTGGAGGCAATGGATCTGCGAATTGCATGGTTACTTGCTTTCCTCCCAGATCATTAACTGTAGGAATTACCCTATATCCTCCGTCAAAGGTGGAAAGGATTATTTTATTGTCAAAGTCAATGGTAATCCTATTTATATCCCAGGAAACTCCTGTAGAATCATTGGCTGGGCTGGTTCTTGTTACGATTGGTGGCGCCATATTAGGCTTTCTTAAAACTAGGTATTCAAAATACAGAAGCTTTGTAAACTCTCCTTTTGTTATAGTTGCCGTTAGTATCACAGTATCGCTTCCAGCTTCAAATTCCGGACGGTTAACGCTACCCTCATTGGTAATGATATCAGGCTTATCTGAACTCCAGATAACGCTTGAACCATGGAGCCCTTCTGTAGGACAAAAAAGGTCTTCTGTTATTGTATTTGAAATCGTATTCTCGTGAATGGCCCTATAAGTTTCAAGCCATCTGTATGTTTCGTTTACAGCTTCATCATCCTGAACATTGTCAGCCTTTACGGTGACTTTGAAATCCTTTTGCCTGAAGAAACTTCCGCATTTTATTGTTGCCGTTAGGGTTACAGGTCTGTCTCCTTCAGGACCTGTAGGTCTAAATACATTACCAAACTTATCCACATATTTTGGATTGTTGACCCACCATTCAATAGATTGTTCAGCAGGGATATATAAAGGATAATTTTCGTATGTTGTGGGAAGATTTAATTTTGTAGTAACATGATCCATATTAAGATTGTCATTTAAAATCATTTGATTTGACAACCATTCATAAACAATTCCAAGGACTTCTTCCTCCAGGTAGGCAGTACGAGAGATAACTTTTACATTGAAAGTTTTCTCCCTTGAAAATTCCCCCTAACCACTTGTTCATCACTAGATGCCCAGCTAATAGTACTTCCATTCTTGCCCTTAGTATCAAGAATAAGGTTTTCAATTATATTATTTAAATCTTGGCCTGAAGTTAATTTATCTATCAGCCATTCTGCATCTAGATCTAGTTTTTCCCTATCTTTTTCATCCCCTGTTTGACCAAGGGATTTGACTTTTAAAGTAAAGGATTTTGTATTAGAAACAGAGCCATTACTTATGGTAGCCATAAGAATAACAGTCTGATCTCCATGGGTATAATCTAGCCTTGTCACTTTTCCCCCTACATCTACAATCGTATCCTTATTAGATTCCCAGGTAATGGTGCTTTCATTAGGCCCCACAGTAGGAAGGGTTAGGTCTCCGATAATATTATCTAATGAACTATTTCCATTGAGAATTGCTGAATCTGTCAACCATTCTGTATCTGCAGCTAATCTTTCCGCATTGGTTTCCCCACGAGCTATAACCCTTACTGTAAATTCTTTCTCTGTATTAGATGTTCCCATATTTATTGTTGCAGTAAGGGTTATAGCTCGTGGGGAAACCAATGCGGAAAGATTAGCTG
>DUUM01000064.1 GCA_012841565.1 Candidatus Epulonipiscium sp.
AACATCATAGGGGATTTCCTTGTTTTATGCCTGTTTTTATAAAGTTGTTAGTATTATTGCGTGATATTTGGCTAGGTGTGGATTAAATACGGAAACTCAAAAGAAATGATTCTAAAATTTTATCACTGTTCTTGGTGGCATAGTTACTAGCCATAGCCCCACCCATAGAATGCTCACCTACGTACCAATCAGGCCATCCAATCCCAATGGCCTGATCAAATACAAATAAAACTTTTTCATCTTAGAGTCACTTATGGTACGGTTCACCGTATCTACTGCATCGGATCATGAATAATGTTTTATATATCTTACCTATTAAAATGAACTTTTCGTCTGATATAATACTCTTATATACGAGAGGTGAGAAAATGGAAGATAAACTTTTAATTAAAAAAGCTAAAAGGGGTGATAAAGAGGCACTCTTAAGCTTAGTTATGAATCAAAATACAGACTACTATAAATTGGCATACAGCTATATGAAAAATAAAGATGACACATTAGATGCCATGCAAGATATGATCGTTATTCTTTATGAAAAAATCTATACACTTAAGAAAAGCAAAGCCTTTTACTCTTGGAGTAAAACAATCTTAGTAAACTGCTGCAAGAAAATACTTAGAAATCAAAAGAAATTAGTTTCTATTGATGATATAAAGGACGCGTCTTACGAGATGAATATGGGTTTTGAAGAAAAACTTGTTTTAGAAAGCTATTTAGCAAAACTAAACCCCATACATGAAGAGGTGATTCGTCTCAAATACATTCTAGACCTAGATTACAATGCAATTGCTAACTTGCTAGAAATACCGCTTGGCACAGTAAAATCAAGAATGCACACAGCCATGACAGCATTAAAAAAAGATATGGAAGGAGAATATTATAATGATTAATATAGATAGGGATTTAAATAAAATGAAAAATGAATTAGACAATCTAACAGTTCCCCATCAACTGGAAATACGTCTTAGGGAGAGCTTAGATGGTATACCAAAGAAAAGATATCGTCCTAAATTAAATCTTGCTTCTCTTATACTTGCCATTGTCCTCATAGGATTTGGTGGTAGTACCCTGGCTAATTATACTAAAAAAATAATAGGCTATGAAAATGTCATGAATGGCACACTAAGAGAATTAAACAAACTTGGTAGAAGCCAAATAATAGATAAATCTCACATCTTGGAAGATGGCACCAAAATCACACTAGACGCAATCATGTTAGACGCTAATAACCTGGTCCTCTTCTATAACCTTTATAATGCAAGTGGTCTACTTAATGACGAGAAGCTTCCTATGATTCATCTATCCGGCTCTAGAGGATTATATAGAGGCGGTGGTCACGGCGAAGTAAGTAAGGATGGCACAGAGATGAAATGGGTTATGACATACCATGCACCAAAGTTCTATGAAAAAAATCTCAAAATGATCTTCCAGGGAGATACTGGCCCATTAGATGGCGAAATTAACTTTCAAATAGATAGAAAGAAAGCCATGGCTAAAGAATTGAAAATAAATATAGATAAAGAGATAAAAGTATTAGATAACAAAATAAAGGTAAAATCCCTTGTGGCTTCTCCTATAAGTACTGTTGTAAAAGGTGGGTTTCAAAATATCTTTGAGCTAGGTTTGGATCACTTAAAAAAAGAGAGGACATATTTTGAATCTATTGAAATGGTACTACTAGCTAATGGAAAACCTGTTGATCTTAAAAGCAGTTCAATGAGTACAGGTCCTAAAGGAAGTTATTTTAATATTACATTTGATTCCCTCCCTAAGGATACAGAAAAAATACAGTTAAAATTAATCTCTTTGGGTGCCAATCAAGTGGTAAATGAAAGAATTACCCTAGATAAGGACAGCTTAGGAGAAACCTATGCAATCTTAGATGAAGATATTCTTATCAATAAAGTGTTTGAAGAAAAGGGAAATACTTATATTAGTATAACCACAGACAAAGAAACATATCTAAGTAGTTTATATTTAGACATAGACGGACAAGAGGCCCCGTTAGAGCAAACAATAGAAGAAGATTCCACTCAAAATTATAGAACCAGAACTGCTAAGTTCAAAGGTACTGGGGAACATTTAGAACTTCTAGTGAAAACGTTACGCTTTAAAAAAGATGTTGGTATGACCATATATACTGAAGAAATAAAGTAGTAGTGGTGCAAGGTAGTGTAAATAAGTTTATGATGGAACCATGACACCCGTTTACTATACTGGAATACAGGGTATTAAATAGTAATACAAAACAAAAGGATAAAACATCTGTTAACAGACTGTTTTATCCTTTTGCTTTTATGTGAAACTTATTTTTGAATTAAGATTTTAACAAAAACTGTCTCATCTTTTTTTAATGATATTTCATAGGAATTTTCTTGCGCTTTGTGAGAAACTCCTTGAATGACTATGTTAAAATCATGATGACGATAATGTAATTTAAGTGTCTGATCGGTAAGAGAAGTGATTTGAACATGGATAATTCCTTTGTTTAAATCCCACTCCATATGATCAATATGTGCAAAGGTATAACAACAAATACCGTTTATTTCTCCTT
>DUUM01000065.1 GCA_012841565.1 Candidatus Epulonipiscium sp.
AATTTAAATATCTTTTGGCTACCATACCTGCTAAACCAAGATTGTCCTCAATCATCCTTTCCCTGTTTTTCATATCATCCAATCCCCTTTCTTATGTTTTTGTTTTATCTGTAAGCTTGTCCTAAGTGATTCATAAAAAAGATAAGCCATATGCTTGCGTAAGTGGCTAGGCATACACCTATTATCTTTAGTGTCCAAATACCCATGTTCTTTAGCATGTTTGCATCCCCTCTCTATTGTTAACTACTTTCTAATTTTTCCATCATTTTTTCGTATATTGCCTTTCGTTGTGGCAATGGGTATTCTTTCAAGGCCTTAACTATCCACTCTGCATGATGTTCGAGCATCACCCTTTCTACATCTTCTTTTTTGGATTTAAAATAAAAAGTCATTGGGATTTTACACTCCTTAGTAGCTGGGAACTTTACTATTTCACAAAACTCACTTCCGGCCTTTTCGCCCATTTCAACCGCCCCCTTCTAAATCTTATGCAATTACAAGAATGTCCTAGTCTATAGATACTTAATTGCCATTTCCTTAACTATTGTTATATAAATTTCCCGCAGTCTTGGGTTGTTCTCTAGTACATCTAATAAGTTCAATTCCTTGACCCTACTCGGTGCCATACCATTCTCTAGTGCTCTCTTCTTTAAATTGCTAACTAATACGTTCGGCCTGCACTTGCCACGCACTTGCAAGGCATTGTAGGCTTCTTGTTTTGGTTTTGAATAGCAGCCTATCTTTTTCCCTATTGCCAGTAAAACTTTATTAGTTTCTTTTCTCCATTCCGCTTGCGGATTAATAGTTATTGCATCTTTCATATTCTGTATGTCTTGTTTGGTTTCTACTATCACCTGGCTTGCTTTAGTTACCGCAGCTTCAAGTTGATTTTGCTTTAACTCCATGTTTATTAAAATTTGAAGTTGTGGGCTAAGATGTTTAAGTGATCCTTGTTGTTTTTCCATTTCTTCAAATTTTGTCACATAAATTGCGGTAAATATAATTCCTTTCTCTCCTGTCATTTTATTTGCTACCATGTCGCAGCCTTTTCTAGTCAGTAAAAAACAGGGGTAACTTCTAGAATTCCCATCCACCAAATAACTACTAGGAGTAAAGAAATCAAGAGAACGAAGTTTTCCGTTTTCTAAATGTGTTATATATCCACTTATTTTTTCCAACAAGTCGGAATGTCTTATCTCTATCATTTTTGCTACTTCCCTGCTATCAACCAATAAATGACCACCCTGATTAATAATAGTTAATTCATCCATAATCAAACCTCCTTTTATTTTTCTATTTCAATACTTGGTGTTATGATTTCTTCTGTTGAAAATAAATAGTCTAAACTCATGCCTATAAAAAACGTATTTCTAATCTTTAATGCTTCGGATATTAGATATTCAGATTTCCCTCTGTTTTTATTGCTAACAGAATCAGAAGTTACATTTATTTCTTTTGCTATATCCGCATTTTTGATATTCCTTCTTGCCATTTCCGCCCTCAAATTTGGAAACATATTCAACCTCCTTTCGACAACTACTTACTACATGCCGTTACTATGTGTCGTAACATAATTCTATATTATACTATGTGTCGTAATAGGTCAAGTCTTTTTGTGTTATTTTAATGATATGTCGTAATAATTACTGTACAAAACCGAAAATTAGGGTATAATATAAATAGAAAGGAGGTAGAACACTAATGAAATTAACTGATAAATTAGATATGCTGATGGATGAAAAAGGAATGACTAAAATGGATTTATCAAGGGGTGCTGACATACCTTACACTACGGTTGCTAGTTTTTACGATAAAGGAACTGAAAATGTAAAACTTTCTACTCTTAAAAAGCTAGCAGATTTTTTTGATTGTAGTTTGGATTTTTTAGCAGATGATTCTATGACAGAAAAAAAGGTTAAAACTAATAGGATAACAACTAT
>DUUM01000066.1 GCA_012841565.1 Candidatus Epulonipiscium sp.
CGGTTTGTGTTAAATTAAATAAATCTTTCATCCTACTCACTCTCCCTTTCTCGTTTATAATTCGAGTAGTATTCATTGAAATCTTCAATTAGCTCAAAATGTTGATGCGGTTCTTCATTCTCATAAATCCACCAATCTATATGTGAGCTTTTATATTTTGGCCTTCTCCCTTTTTTACGTTCTTTCGTTCTTTGCGAAGGGCCACAATTAGGTTCTGTAAACCCTTCGGCAATCTTATATGGTGGCCTGAAATTGTTATTTGTATTGGCAAATCTTCTTACATCTCTAGGATTTTCATAAGTAGATAGTGAGTATACTCCTGGATCAGAAGGATCCTCTCCATCTAAATACGAATAATTATTTTCTTCAAAAGTAGGCATAAAAGATCCTTTATCTATCTTATGAGTTTTACAAGCTCGAAAGACTTCTATTCTCTGTTCTGTTGCACCCTCTGGCAATTCAAATCGTTTAAAATATGAAGGAAACTTTTTCTTTAATTTTTTCATCATATACTCCTAAATTCATTGCGTATAACAGTAAAATTGTCTCCTTTTAAAATAATAAGCTTATTATTTCTCTTTATCTAGGATAATTTAGACTTCTTTAAGTTTATTATTCCCTACAAGAGCTTTTGTTATTCTCTTTTGGCAAAATCCCTGCTTAAGCATGGCATCATGTTTATGTATAATCTCATTTTTCATCGTTTCATTAATTCTAATGTATGTATTCTAATTGTATCATACTATTAACTTTGATTCAATAGCATGATTAGAGTGTCGAAAGATAAACGTTCATAAATTATATTTCTATTTGTACCTTGAAAATTTAACACAAACTATGTTTTTGATGAATAGCAGGGCTATTCCACTATTAATAAGGTAATCTACTACCTTTATTTAGGCTATTTCTGGTTTTAGGGCGCAACTAACTAAACTGTTCTGATAATCGAACAATTTCTTGAAGTTTATGGCAGCTATTTTAAAGCCAAAGAAGAACTTGGTTCTAAGTTTTCCACGGACTGGCATTTCATCCACACGATATTTTCTTCTAAGTATTGATGGAAGTGACTCAACACCATTACGGATTTTTGCCAGTTCTATAAATTCGGAAGTATTCATATGCCTGAGTTGCTTAGCCCTTGATACAGTTTTCCATGATAAGACTTTAGAGGCTTTAGTCTTGTGGAACTTGGGCTTACATTGGTCTTTGTAAGGACAATTATTGCATACTTCTTTATCCAAGGTAATGCGACATTGTTCTGTTGTACTGTTGTATTTATTGGTAATGGGTACTTGACCACCAGCACACTTTAAAACTCTTGTTCCATCGGAACTAATTTCAAAATCCGCAAAAACATCAGCAGGCTTTTTGCCCTGAAAGTTAGTGGTTACAAGGTTTATGTTTTTCTCCCTTGATTGAGCTAAATTATCCTCACCACCATAGGCACCATCAGCTATCAAAGTTAGTGTATCTGTTTGATTACCTAATTCTTCTATGCTATCTTTAAGAAATTGACTATCACTGTAATTATTTGTTTCATAACTATAATCAGAAATGATGCTTGTTTTTTTATCAGTATCAACATCTTCGATAACATTCGCAACATATCCGTGGTGATGCTTACCGGCTTTAAAGCGGTATGTTGCATCTGGATCAGCTGGGTTTTGAAGAATCTTGGAGTTCATCGAGTTATCATTTTTATCTTTAAGGGTTAACAGACCATCATCATTTTCTATAGTCTGTTCGCCAATAACGCGTATTAATAACTGGTACTCACTGTTGTTATCATAATTACTAGCACATTTCTTGATAAGAAGGGAGGCATCATAAAGAACCTTTTCTATCTTTTGGGTTATATCCATACTTTTTGTATGATAAATAACCTTATTGCTATCATCTGGTTCACAATAATGTTCCATTCCTTCTGGAATATCATCTTTATTTTTTTGAAGATATTTTGTGAGGTTTGCCACACAAGTGTATAGTAGTTCAAGACGAGAAAGCTTCTTGATATTAGAAGCTACCATCATGCTATCCATTCTTTTTAAACCAGTGTTAATTCCCATAATATCTGCGATTTGGGAAGAAAGACTATTAATGCAGTTTTTAACAAGGTCGATTCCTGTTACAGCTTCATATGTTAAGCAACGTTCTCGAAAACGGCTAAGTGTTCTATCACTTAAAGGTTGTTCTTTAAAGCTTGTAGTATGAAGTGCATATTGGAATCTGATATCGAAGATTAAGGATTCTAGTATGTCATCATCAGTTAGTCCCATAAGTTCTTTTAATATAAGTGCACCGATAATTATATTTACTGGTGTATTGGGACGGGAAGCCTTATCACTATATAGTACGGCAAAGTCCTCTTCCTTTATTGCAGGAAATATATTATCTGCAAAAGGTTTTGCCCAGGAATTATTAAGAAACCTAATTTCTCTTTCTGTTAGAGATAAGGTGCTATCATTCAGATTTATTTGGTTACAATTATTTTCAACAAAAGACATGGTTAATCCTCCCCCACTCATCAATTCAATATATACATTATACTATATATTGATGAATATATGGGGGTTGTGTTGAATTTTCAAGGTGCAAGTTTATAATTTGGTTATAAGCTTTTGACACCCAAATCATCATATGGTAATAATAAATTATGCTTTCCTTACTAGTTCAAATTCATCTTGTATTTCTTGTGCTGGTTCTTTAGATAATAAAGATACTACAAAAATAGCCATACAAGAGATTATAAAAGCTGGAAGTAGTTCGTAGATTCCAAAAACTCCCCCCATAGGTTTAATCAATAGGTTCCATACAAAGACCATTCCACCGCCTAATAGCATTCCAGCAATTGCCCCAGATCTTGTAGTTCTTTTCCAAAACAATGAAAATA
>DUUM01000067.1 GCA_012841565.1 Candidatus Epulonipiscium sp.
GCCCTTCTCGAACAGCATATATCTTTTTTACAGCCATATTATACTACCCCTACTTCATAAGAAATCTTTGCTTCAAATATTTCACTCATTTGTTCAGCGGGCACCGGTTTAGAAAACAAATAACCCTGGGCTTGAGAACATCTAGATTTTTGTAAATATCTCAATTGCTCTTTTGTTTCCACACCTTCCGCTATAACTTCTAGGTTCAGCGCTTCTGCTATTTGAACAACAACCTGTACAATGATTTCCATATCGCCTTCATTTTTAATGTTTTTAATAAATTCTCGGTCTATTTTCACAATGTCAATGGGTAGTCTTTGTAGATAAGTAAGAGATGAATAACCTGTACCAAAATCATCTAAAGCCACTTGAACTCCTAATTTTCTAATTGCATCAAGTGTACTCACTGCCATGTCCATATCGGTCATAATAGCCGTTTCTGTTACTTCTACCTTAATTCCTGATCCGTCTATTTGATAAGTTTTTAGTAAGTTTTGAATTTCCTTTGCTAAACCACCTCTAGTTAGGGTGATTCCGGAAATATTAATAGCTACAACTGTTGGATAATATCCCTTTTCTCTCCATAAGTTTTTTTGTTTGCATACGGATTCTAAAACAAATTTTTCTATGGCATATATCTCTCCTGTTGTTTCTGCTAAAGGAATAAATTCCATTGGCGAAATAATGCCTCTTTCTGGGTGATCCCAACGAATAAGAGCCTCCATCCCAATAAGCTGACCAGTTTGCAAGTTAATTTGCGGTTGATAGTACATGGTAAACTCATTGTTTTTTAATGCTTTTCTTATTTGATGGGCTGTTTGGATATAACTTACACGTTTGGTTTGAATATCTGTTGTATAAAAACCATATCCATCTTTTCCATGTTTTTTAACATGCCACATAGCTGTATCTGCATTGGCAAGTAATGTGTATAAATTTTTTCCGTCTTGTGGAAACATTACAATTCCTGCACTAAAGGTAATAAAAATCTTTTGCTTCTTATATTCCCATGGTTCTTCAAATACTTCTAAAAACTTCTCTAATTTATTTTCAATTTCACATCTACTATTTGTTTGATCTATAACGATGGCAAACTCATCTCCGCCAAGATGGGAGCATACAAAAAACTTCTCTGAATGCCGGCTAAAAATACTTGAGATATATTTAAGGAGTTCATCTCCTACTTCATATCCCCATGTATCATTAATACGCCTAAAATTATCAGCGTTCATATACACAATGGCAAATTGATAAAAAGTATCCCTATATTGATTAATTTTTTGATTGACTTTGCTTTCAAATTTGGAACGATTTGGCAAACCAGTTAATACATCATAGTAGGCTAAGGAGTATA
Organism: Candidatus Epulonipiscium sp.; assembly: GCA_012841565.1. The sequence goes on from DUUM01000067.1 coordinate 1,355, forward strand.
GCTTCTCTTCCATGGTTTTTTGCTCTTTTATACTTACACAAGTTGCTTGGGTAATTTGTTTAATCTTATTTTTCACTAAAATATAGACAACCCCTATGGTAATCAGAGCATAAAACCATGCTTTATATTTTTCAAACTTTATATAACTATCCAAGCTGGTTACAAGTTTATTGAAACTGACATCTAGTATGCTAACCCCAGCAATTCCTATTGCTCCACAATAAAATGCAGTTTTAAGAGCATCTGCATGCGCATTTTGCTCCTTCTTTAAATTAACCATGTAACCACCCCTTTACACTACTGCAATCTATATAACTATTGTACCATTTTGTGAATTGTTTATCAATCTATTTATTTCTCTTACTTTGCTGCCCCAAGTCCTATCCAGGCTTTTTCTATCTCATCAATAGCTTCTTCTTTTGTAAATGCATTTGCAATATACCCTTGAATTGTTTCACCAAATGCTTGATGGAAACTATCTAATGAATAAATAATGGCTAGATCTCCAGCCTTTTCAGTTTTAAGAATCTCTTCCATTGCCATAGGTACTTGAAGTTGTGGCATGATTCCTTCTTCAATAGGTGGAATTACTTGGGCTACATCTGAGAACCAACCTTTACCATAATCGGATGTAAAGAGCCAGTTGTATAGTTCTACTACTTCTTTTAAGTTTTTAGAATCTTTATTAATTCTAAGTGCCTGATCAGCGCCTGTAATAATAAAGGCATCTTTTGGATCTTCACTTACAGGGTAACCCATAAATCCAATTTTAAGATCTGGATCAATTTTCAAAA
>DUUM01000068.1 GCA_012841565.1 Candidatus Epulonipiscium sp.
AAAGGAGCATGAAAAGTGATATTATTTTGGTGCCAATCAATAATTGTAGTAATATAGGTTTTGTTTTCTTTTCCTTCTACGATGATTCGCGCTGATGCATTCATATCATCCATAATTGTTTTGTAATAATCAGCAATACTTTTTTGAATAGAATTCATTGGTAAGCCCTCATTTCACATACTAATAGTATATCTATTATAATACATATGAATGAAGGAATACAAGCAGGACACAATATAATATGAGTAAGATTTAGTAAAATATATTTATAAGAGGTAATTAAATGAGAAAAATAATAATAGTTGCTTTAAATCCAGCAATGGATAAAACGATAAAAATTAACGGGTTGGAGCTTGGGCGGGTAAATCGCATATCAGAAGTAAGATATGATATTGGCGGTAAGGGCGTTAATGTTTCTGCGCTTCTCATGGAATTTGGTATCAAAAGTATTGTAACGGGGTTTTTAGGCGGTCATTATTCAGACTTATTTAAAGATCGGTTAATGAAAAAAGGAATTGAAACGAAGTTTTTCAAAGTGCTAGAAGATACCCGGGTCAACACCAAAATTATCGATACAGCTACAGGTATGTGCACGGATATTAATGAACAAGGTCCTTATGTGCCAGAAGAAGTTTTAGAAAGATTTTTGAAATCCTTTAGCTTAATGTGTAAAGAAGAGGATATTATTGTGTTAACTGGCGGGGCAAGTCCTGGAGTTCCAGTAGATATTTACGGCACCTTAACAAGTATTGCAAAATCAAAAGGAGCCTTTGTCCTATTAGATGCAGACGGAGATTTGCTTAAATATGGGATTGCAGCGGGTCCCGATATTATAAAACCCAATCAATATGAATTTTTTCAGTTAAAAGGCAAAGAAGATTTAACCCGTAATGAAATATTAGCATTTGCAGCTACCCTAAGGGCTGATGGCCTAGGGAAAATCCTTCTTTCGCTTGGAAGTAAAGGGGCTATGTATCTTACAGAAGGTGGGACCTATTATGCTCCGTCGGTTAATGTTAATGTAATTAGCCCGGTAGGAGCGGGGGATGCAATGGTTGCTTCACTTGTTTATAGTAAATTACAAGGATTAGACGATGAGCAGACCCTTCGGTATGCTGTAGCTTGCGGCGCTGCAACGGTTACTTTAGAAGGAACACAAATCTGCACAGCAAGGCAAGTGAGTAAGTTGCTAGAGATAGTAAAAATACATATTATTTAGAGGGCCAATTTCCCTTTTAAGGGAGACTGGCCCCGTAAGACCATAGGAGGAAATGATGAAAAAAAATCAAGAGTTTGAAGGTGTTGTGGAAACGGTTAAGTTTCCAGATCGAGGGATTGTTAGGGTAGAGGATACCCCTATTATGGTAAAAGGAGCCATCGTTGGTCAGAAGATTCACGGCAGGGTTACGAAAAAAAGAAGAAATAAATGTGAAGGAAGACTTCTTTCTGTGTTAGAAAAAGCTTCCCATGAAGTGGAACCTTTTTGTGAATATTTTGGGCCAGAAGGCTGCGGAGGGTGTGCCATTCAGCAGCTTTCTTATGAGGATCAATTACTTAGAAAACAAGAACAAGTAAGGGAGTTATTTAAAGATGCTGGAATAATTGATTATAAGTGGAAGGGCATTCA
>DUUM01000007.1 GCA_012841565.1 Candidatus Epulonipiscium sp.
TATAGGGCTACAATATTAAATGCAATAATTAACATACTTCCAAAGATAAAGTTGCCGCGCCGATTATTTAATGCAAAGCTAAATAAATGACCATTAATAAAGGCATAAAGTAACATTAAGCCAAGTAACCATATCTTGAAAACCCTTTGATTAAAACACCCACGAATGAGTTTTAAAATCCCACTAAAAACCTTCCATATTAATGTGTTTTTAAAGAGTACCCCTTTTTTAAACTGCCTAAGCATAGAAAAGAAATAAGTCATTCCTATGATGGCGCTTATCGCAAGTATGGTTATAAAAATAGCGCTGTTAGGGCTATATCTTATATCCAAGTGTCCAAAACTGGCCACAATACTAATAGAAACAACCGCTGCCATAAATACAAAAAAGGACTGAAGATCGTTATAAATCCTATCAATCTCTGCAAGATAAACTTCTCCGCCTTTTTCTCTCTTACCCGAAGCCATTAAAAGATATCCAAAAGAAATCAACAGTAGTAATAAACCTCCAATTAATGCTATTGTCGCATAAGGTATTATTTCTTTCACCGCTGTAAACTCAGTAAATATATCATAAAACATATCCCCTGGCACAAGAGGATCATTTAAGGATATATAAAGCTCTTGTGGTGACTCTATTAACATTTCCCTAATATCACTGATCATATATAAACTATAAAGAGTTGTATCTTGATCTATATAGATAACATTGGGCTGATTTTTAATTGTTTCTGCTTGATAACCTTTTCTTATTTTATAAGAAACGTCTCCTGTTTTTAAATCTCCCATATAATAATTAAAATTAACAGCTTCCGATAAATTCTGCTGAATGGTTTGATAGCGCTCAGAGTCTTCTACTTTATTATGCCCATGTTTATACCGGGTTCCATATTCAACTGTGTTATGAATAAGCCTACTCATTCCCATCCTATATTCATAGGTTTCCTCATAACTATTTGTACCTATTATATCTGTATTGCTTAATAAGAAAAAGCTGCTAGCTAAAACTCCAACAAGGCTTACCCACATAATAAAAGCAGCAACTATTTTTGTTGATAATCTATATTTAATACTTTTCGATTTTGTATCCAATTCCCCACACCACCTTTAAATATTTTGGTTCTTTTGTGTTAATTTCTATTTTTTCACGAATTCGTCTAATATGCACAGAAACTGTATTATCCACAGAGCACGGAAAATCATTCCACACATGCTCATAAATTTGATCTGTTGAAAACACACTTCCCATATTTCTCATTAAAAAAAGCATAATCCCGTACTCTGTTGCTGTTAGCTTAACAGACTCACCATCTACCCTTAGTTCTTTCCCATCTGTATTCAGCTCTAAGCCTCCAGTTTTAATCACGCTACTATTATCCTCTATGCTCCCTAACATGGTGTAGCGCCTCATCTGAGACTTCACCCTGGCCATTAACTCTAAGGCATTAAAAGGTTTTGTCACATAATCATCTGCCCCAAAATTAAGCCCTGTAATTTTATCTGTATCCTCTGATTTAGCCGATAAAATAATAATAGGAATATTCATCTCTTCCCTAATCTTAAGGGTTGTTGCTAGCCCGTCAAGTTCTGGCATCATAATATCAAGTAGCACCAAATGAATTTTATGATCTGCCAACGCCTTGAGAGCCTCCCTACCTGTATAAGCCTTTACAACATTATAATTTTCCTGCTTTAAAAATATCTCTAGCGCATCTACAATAGCCGGATCATCATCACATGCTAACACCGTTAACTTCTCCATTAAAAAATCCCCCCATCATTTTAACTGTCACCATCTATATTCACCTGCCTTTAATCTTATAATAGCAAGTGTATCTTACAAAAAAAGACTATATTTCTTACAACTTTCTTAAGCTTATTTTATCATACTTAATTTATAGCATTAAAATAAACTTCTTGCAAAAAAAGACAGCAAGGGGAGTATCTTATCAAATATGTAGGCCTTTAAGAATTTCGTCACAAATCTTTGTTCCGAGAAAACTGATTTCTGTTAAGAAAGTTGACTGTTTGAGCGTTAGCGAGTTTGTCAACTTTTAAGAAATCAATTTTCCCGGAACATTAGATTTGTAGAAATTCTTAAGAGCAGGCATATTTGATAAGATACTCCCCTGCGGACGTTTTACAAGAAGCTTATTTTATATTAATTGGTAAGTTTAATATCCCCTGGCGATTTCGACTAGGTTAAGGAGTTCTTTTTTATTCTTGAATCTTAGAAGGTTTTCATAAATTAGCTCCCACCTTCTTTGATCTATTTCTTGGCTAATCCAGGAATTATGGGATGTAATTACAACCCTGCCACTTTCCCACAGTTTACTTTCTTGTGGGAGTGGCTCCTGCTCAAATACATCTAGAGCAACTCCCTTTAAATGCCCTTCTTCTAGGTGAGCTATTAAGTCTTGTTCATTGATAATGGCACCTCTTGATACATTAATAAGGCAAGCATCAGGCTTCATTTTTTCTAGCCGTGCTTTATTAAAAAGATAATGGGTCTGTTCTGTATGAGGAAGGCAAATAACAACCACATCACTTTGGCCTAAAACATCATCTGCTTGATCTAAAGAAAAACACTGGTAAAAACCTGAGATACTTCTACCATTTGTATTAACACCAAGTATTTCTACACCGAACCCCTGTAATCTTTTAGCCGCTTCCTTAGCAATGTCTCCTGTCCCTATAAAAGTTATCTTTTTATTATAGATTTCGCCAACTGAAAAA